>CANQGA010000141.1 GCA_947600145.1 uncultured Lachnospiraceae bacterium
CCGGAAATGCGGACGCCCTTGTACTGGATCTCGCCGGCCGCCAGCGGGTTCACGCGGATGACCGCGCGGCCGATGGTCGTCTTGCCGGAACCGGACTCACCGACCAAGGAGAACGTCTCTCCCTTGTAAATGTCGAAAGACGCGTCTGTAACGGCGCGGACGGCGTTGTCGCCCTTGCCGAAGGTAATATCGATATCTTTAATGGACAGCAGGATCTCCCTGCCGTTTTCTGCGATCGGACCGTGCTCGGGGAAGAGGGAACGACCTTTTTTGGTTGTTTCTGTATTCGCCATCTTTCCTTCCTCCCTTAAATATTAAATGCTTCCATCAGCTTGCCGTGGATATCGTGAATGCCTTCCGGCTTCTCGATCTTCGGCGCTCTCGGATCAAGCAGCCAGGTCTTCGCGTAGTGGGTGTCCGTCACCTTGAACATCGGCGGCTCTTCCAGCGTATCGATCTTTAAGCAGTGCGGATTGCGGGGCGCGAACGCGTCGCCCACAATGCTGTTATACAGGGACGGCGGCGTACCGGTAATGGAATACAGCTGCGTATTCCGCTGGGCCAGCTGGGGCAGACTGGACAGAAGCGCCCAGGTGTACGGATGGCGCGGATCGTAGAAGACCTCGTCCACCTTGCCCAGCTCGATCACCTGTCCGGCATACAGCACTGCCACGCGGTCGGCGATATTGGCGACCACGCCCAGGTCGTGGGTGATAAATACAATCGTAAATCCGAACTCCTTCTGCATATCCTTGATCAGCTGCAGGATCTGCGCCTGGATCGTTACGTCCAGAGCCGTGGTCGGCTCGTCGCAAATCAGGATCTTCGGCTGGCAGGACAGGGCGATCGCGATGACGATACGCTGTCTCATACCGCCGGAATACTGGAACGGGTAATCGTCAAAACGCGCCTCGGCGTTGGGAATCCCGACCTTGTGCATCAGCTCGATGGCGCGCCGTCTGGCCTCAGTTTCCGAGCAGCCCTGATGCCGCATGATCACGGAGGTGATCTGCTTTCCGATGGTGACGATCGGGTTTAAGCTGGTCATAGGATCCTGGAACACGGTGGCGATGCGGCGGCCGCGGATCTGCTGCCAGTCGCGGGCGTATTTCACATTGGCCAGATTCAGGATGCAGGTACCGTGAAGCTGGTCCTGCGTCTCGTCCAGGTATTTTACGCGGAAGGCCACCGTATCAAAGACTGCGTTGCGCTGATTCTCATCGTTTAAATCCACGCCGATCTGCATGGCCTTCTTAAGCGCTGCCAGAAGCCCGTGGGTCAGCTGGATGCGCTTCACCAGGCCGTAGCGTCCCACAGACAGGCGGATCTCCTTGCCGAGGATCTCGTTTCGCTTCTTTGTCTCCTCGGAAATCTGTCCCTTGATCTCCTGCTCGTATTTCGCCTTCAGCTCGGCCATCTGCTTTTTGTAGCTCTCCAGATAGACCGTGTCCTTGTCGGCCTCAGCCTTGCGGGCCTTCTCTTCCTCGGCTTCTTTCCTCTCCAGCGCCTTGATCTTAGAGTCATACTCCTTCAGTTCCCGGTCGGCCGCTTTGATACGATCCTTTTCATGGCGCGGATCGTAGGTCTGCTTCTCGTTGAAGAGGTTCGTCCGCTTGAACTTCATGTCGTTCAGCTCTTTCTCGATCGCCGCCCGCTCTTCATTGGTGATGGTCTCACGGCTCTCCTTCTCCGCCTCCAGCGCCTTCATCTTCTTATATGTCTCGGCGCCCAGCTCGTAGCGGGAAATATCATTCAGTCGGCTTAACGTCCCCTGCATCAGCTGCCGCGCTCCCGGCGTCAGCTTCACATAGGTCTCCGCCAGCTCCGAATCATTTAAGATCAGCTGCCCTTCCGAAATGAAGCCGTTGGAATCCAGCATACCGGCAAAGGTCTTCGTAAACACGGACTTTCCGGATCCGGACTCGCCCACAATGGCGATGGACTCATTCTCATAGATATCAAGATCGATGCCGCGGATCGCGGTCAGGATACGGCCGCGGACGCGGAACTTCACATGCAGATTGCGCACGGAGAGCAATACTTTCTTATCTTCCATCTGAACGCCCTCCTTACATATGCGTCCTGGGATCGGACGCGTCGCCCAGGTTCTGACCGGTCACATAAAGCACAACGGTAATGACGGAAGCAACCGCCACAGGGGTCCAGAACTCCCAGCCCCAGCCCGGCGTGACCATCGCCTTCTGCGACTCATAGATCAGACGTCCCAGAGATACCTCGGACATGCCCAGACCGATATAGGACAAAAATACCTCGGAAGAGATATAGCCCGGAATCGCGGCCGCAATCTCCAGTACGATGACGCTGGTCATGAACGGCAGGATATTTTTTAAGGCGATCTTGAAAATGCTTGTCCCCAGGCAGCGGGATGCCAGGTTATACTCATGGTCGCGGATGATGATAACCCGCGTCCGGATGTAATAAGCGATTCCAAGCCAGCCCATAATTGTCATGGCAAATACCAGCGTCCAGAAGCTTGGCGAGAATACCATGACCAGCACTGCGGTAAACAACGTGGACGGTATATTGCCCAGGATGTTATAGACCTCGTTCATGATCATATCCACCCTGCGCGAAAAGCCCCATACGGCACCCAGAAGAATTCCGATCGTCATATTGATCGCCGCACAGATAACGGCCAGAGACACGGAGATCCTCGCACCGTTCCATATGGAATCGAATGTGGACGCGCCTGTTCCGCTGGAACCAAACAGCCATTTCACCGCGAAACCGTAATGCTCGATCGCCGCCGACGGCGTCAGATGCTGTCCGCCGCGCTCATTTACATAAAGATACGGATTCACCTGGTCATCGTATCCGATCACCGTAGGGTACAGATACGCGAACGCGATCAAAAGCGCCAGGATCACCAGCACAATGATATTGATCTTCTTGCGGAAGAATACGCGGAACACGCTTTTCCAGTACGAATAGCGCGGCGCGGTAATTTTCTCAGAAGCCAGCTCATCGTTATTGATATGGGAGAAAAGCTCCTCCTCGGACATATTATATTTCTTGCAGAAATCTTCCACACCGCTCACCTCGCTTTCTCTGTAAAGGAAATTCTCGGGTCAACCGTCGCCATCAGCACATCGCCCAGGATCAGGGACAACACCGACAGCACCGCATAGAACAGCGTCACGCCGACGATAACCGCATTGTCATACTGGTTAATCGCGTCGATGAGCAGACCGCCGGCGCCGGGAACCAGATAGACGCGCTCCGTGATCAGGGCGCCTGTCATCGCGAACAGAAGCGAACCGGGAATACCCTGAACAATGGGGATCGCCGCGACCTTCATAACATGTTTAAAGAAAATCTCCGTCTCCGACATACCGCCGGAACGGGCGAATTTCACATAATCTGAATTCATCTGGTCGATCATGTAACGGCGCATCCACTTCATCATACTCGCGATGGACGGCAGCGCCAGGGAGACGATTGGCAGAATATACATGGTTTTCTTCACATTGTCCATATCAAAAGTCCACGGAAGTCCGATCGCGCGTCCGATACCCTTGAAGATAAAGATATATGCCAGACTCGGGACGGCGGAAATGAACATGATATAGATCGTTCCGATATTATCCAGCAGTCCCTCCTTGTACCGCGCCATCAAAACGCCGATGGGCAGTCCCAGGATATAGACCATGATCGTGGAAATAATACCGATCACAAAGGAATAACCCATACGCGACATATTATTCCGGTATGTCTGCACATTCGTGTAGTCGTCCGTGTATCTCTGCTGATACATCACGTTGGCTTCCTTGGAGCCCTTGACATAGACCGCCGTATGCAGATTGTCCGCGCTTGCCTCCGTCAGTCCGGACGGGTATGTCACCGTGGTCTGCCTGTAGGAGCCCTGTCCCTGGGTCATGCTGGTAAATACCTCCACACCTCTCGACACAGAGTAGGACGATCCCAGATGGATCTTTACGAAATTCTGATGTATGTACGGAAATTCTTTGTCAAAATACAGCAGATATTTATGGTTGGTGCCGTTGCCTATGATAGCCGGGGCAAATTTTTCCCCGCCGTAGATCGGATCGTGAAGCGTGAATGTCAGTCCCCTTTTTCCAATGTCCTGATCCTCCGGCACCTTATGAATGTTATCGATTTCAAGTATACCTGTGAAATAGTCCCACAGGCGCATAAGGACAGACCGTTCCTTATAGGCAAAAAGCGCCTGTGCCCCGCCGGTGGCCAGTCTGTTCTTCGATACAACGGCAGCCAGGCGGCGAACCTGGTAGCCCTCTTTTTCACAATAATCATAAAACTTCGCGACGTACTTCGCGATCTCCTCGGAATCGTCGCTGCCGTCGTCGGAACGGCCGATGCTTGCCACCGCAGAATGGGTCGCTTCATCGATCTCCCCGCTCTCCTGAAGCATCGTAAGATAATCATTATATGGCAGGTAGTCCAGATAGCCGTACTCCTCCCATTTCTGATACATATAGGTTGTTCTCTGGTTATTGGCCTGCTTGGTGTACTGACCGTCCGTCTTAAAGATCTTCATCCGGTCCATCAGTCCGTAGACCAGAATCATGACGATCAGAATTACCATCACGATGGAAAACAAGCCATGCAATAATCGTTTGACTACATATTTACCCATAGCTCCCTCAGCTCTCTTGCAAGGTTTTAGTTTCTAACCGCCGCGGGGACGGTTCTCTGGTTCTGCGCGGCGCTGTCTCCGCCGCATTTCTCTTTGCATATTGGTATGATCAACGTACAGAAACTGCTGCCGGCAGTCTTTCATGCGCGCTGATAACAGAAAAGGGGCGGGTAAATCACCCGCCCCCTTGCGAGCATTGCTCTGTTCAGAAGAACCGAAGGATCATGAACCGTAGATGCCCCACGCGATGCACTCGTATCCGTTCGGGATAACCGTATCGAGATAGGTCTGCGCGTCGCCGTAGTCAGGACCCCAGCCGGTCAGACCGCCCAGATCGTAGTTCATCATGTAGCCTGCGGTCGGGTTGTAGTTAGAGTCATTCTCGGTGTCCGAGTCTCCGGTTGCAACCAGATTCACTATAACCAGTCCTCCGAGAGCAGCATCATAAGACTGCTTCACCGCCTGCTGTGCAGCGGACTGTTCAGTGCTGTAATCGGCATAAGGCATATCCAGGTAAATGGGGTTCTCCGCAGAGATCTCCACGCCCTCGGCAGCCAGTTCCTCGACAGCTTTGGCAAGATACTCGCCAGCCGCCTCAGGATTGTACCAACCGTCAAAGCCAACGCTGGAACCCGCTCCGTCAGCGCCTGCCGGATCCCAGACTTTCATCGGATAGCCGTCAGCCGTGATGGCAGCCTGCAGAACCTCGCCGTACTGAGTGCCCGCCGGGAACGTGGTAGGCGTACCCGCGATATCGACCGTAAACTCTTTCGCCGCGGTTGTAAAGCTTCCGGGTACATAGGAGTTTGTCATCTGACCATAAGCATCATCCTCGCCATAAAGCACGCTCATGTAAGCGTAACGGTCATAGGACAGCGCCACCGCCAGACGGAAGTTCTGATTCAGCATAGCGGCCTTTGTGCGCTCGGCATCCGTTACCGTCTTCGTGGATACCATGGCGCTGGGGTCGTTATACAGATTGGAATGCGCGTAGCGGTTTACGTTGTTCCAGTTCATGATAGACATCGCGCCTTCATGGTTGGTAAATCCGTAAGCTTCTACGTAATTGAGGCTTTCATCAACCTCAGAGGCCTTCTGCTCAGCCAAAGGACGTACCGTCGCGCTTACATTCACACTGTACATCGTGCCGTCCACGAAGTTGTTCCATACGAACAGCGGATCCGTACCATCTGCGTAACGGCGGGTAATGGTCTTGTTGTGAACGTTCGCCGCATCCCAGTAGCTGGGGTTCGCCGTGTAAGCGATGGTATTCTGATACGTATAGTTGCTGATCAGGTAAGCGCCGCAGTAAGCGATGTGATCTGGATCCGTGCCGTACAGATAATCGGAAGCGGAGCTGTCGAACTCGGTACCGAACTTACCGCCCTGAGAGGTGTAGTAGTCACGGCTCAGCGGAGCCATTACGCTGTAGCCTGCCAGGGTCAGGAACCACGGAGCGTTGACTTCCAGCGTGTACTCAAGGGTATAATCGTCGATCGCCTTCACGCCGACCTGGCTGAAATCCGTGATCTCGCCGGTGCCGTACTCGCGCAGGTTCTTGATGGTTCCGTACAGCAGGTCGCACAGACCGGCCTTGGAATCAGCAGAGTGCTGCAGACCGGCTACCCAGTCGTCCGCCTTGACCTCGCCGACTTCGGTTCCCTGACTGGTAACCCACTTCACGCCCGGGCGGATGTGGAAGGTGTATGTAAGACCATCCTCAGAAGCTTCATAGCTCTCGGCCAGGCCGGGCTGCTGGATGTTCTCGTTGTCATAGATCAGAAGACCGTCCCAGGTCGGGGAAAGAACTTCGCCGCTGGTCGCCTGCGCGGAAGCCAGGGTGTCCCAGGTCTGGGGAGTCGATGTGTAGGTAAATGTAATGGTATCCGCCAGGGTCAGGCCCTTCTCGGCAGCCCAGTCCTGCAGCGCCTGATAGGACTCGCCGTTGCCCTTCTTCTCATTCCACAGAGCCGTTGCCTCGGCACGCTCCGCGGGGGTCAGGGGACGCTCGTTCACGACAAGCAGATTCTTGTAGCCACGGTAGGTCTCGTCATAGCCCCATTCGACAGTCGGAATCGATCTCGGGATAACCTTGGAGATGCCGGTACCGCTTGTATTGTTCTGCATCGGCACGCCCATACCGGCTTCAAGGAACTTGGCCTCGGCGACAGCCATCTTGCCCATACGGACACTGGCGTCAACCTCTGCCAGGGCGTCCTGGTAGACTGTATAGAAGTCGCCCAGAACCTGATCATAGACCTCGTCGGACTCGGCCGCATAGTTCGCGGCGTCAAAGTTCTCAAGGGTGTTCACTTCGGCTGCCGGCGTGTTGTCAACCTCAGCCGGGGCCGCGGTCTCTTCCGGAGCCGCAGTCGTCTCTTCAGCAGCGGGAGCGGCAGTCGTCTCTGTCGAAGCCGCGGTCGTGGTCTCAGAACCGTTACCGCCGCCGCAGGCAGCCAGAGATGCTACCATAGCCGCAGCAAGAAGCATGGCCAGCACTTTGTTTGCTTTTTTCATCTTTGTTTTTCTCCTCCTCTTTCTTATTCTTGGATTTATCTTTAACCTTTTAAAATATCATCCCGCTTACGCCCGAAAGCCTTCCGCAGGCAGACATTTTAAAAAGCTAAATTCGATTGTAGCTGCACAAAGCGGGACGATGAGAATCTCAGAAACAAAAACACGCGGCCGATTCGGATCTGCATAAAGAAGCCTTCTTTCGGCGGCCGCTTTTATATAAAAGATTCGGGAGTCTGGCAGTTCCCATCACTATCCATTAAGACAATACCGTCCCCACTTCACTAAATTAACATTATAAAGGGTGCAAAAATGATTGTCAAGCCTTTTTGTCCCCGGCAGGCGCCGAAAAACGCCATTTTCGTGGTTTTTATTACATACAATGCAGGTTTTTGACACCTCTTAAGAAGAATGGCACGTTCATGGTCCCTTGCTTTCATTCGTGTTTTCGAGTATAATATGCATGGGCAGTTCCTGATGACGAGTCAGAGCCGAAGGACGTGAAAATTTTTGGATGAGAGATATCAGGGGGGGACGCAATAATGGAAAATCTGGATAAGCTTGTTCGGCAGCTTTGCACCTATTCGGATGAAACGCCGTGGCTTGAATTTAAATACAATAATTATGAACCGGAAATGATTGGCGAGGATATTAGTGCGCTTGCTAATGCCGCAACATTAGACGAAAAGAGCTGTGCATACTTTATTTGGGGTATTAAGGACGAAACACATGAGATTGTCGGCACAAATCACAACCTTCAAAATCTAAAGAAGGGAAATGAAGAACTGGAGAACTGGCTCCGTAGACTGCTGTCAAAAAATGCTGACTTTGAATATCATACGGTAGAAATGGATAGTGTAACTGTGGGGGTGATGATTATCCAATGTGCAATCAGTCAACCTGTTACATTTCAAAAAGTAGAGTACATTCGCGTAGGCAGTTACACGAAGCACTTGTTGGAGTATCCGG
>CANQGA010000142.1 GCA_947600145.1 uncultured Lachnospiraceae bacterium
AAAGGAATGTCCTGCTGCAGGTCGTTTACAAAGTGCTTTAGGTAGGCTTCGTGGGGAAGCCGCTGGGTTTTCTGCTGGTTTGCCTTGCTAATGATCTCTTGGTGTTTGGTTTTGTTGGTAAAGAATGTTTCATCGAGGTATCCAATAGGACCGTGGACTTTTGTGAATTCGTAAGCGTATATGGATTTCATCTGCACTTCGATCAGTTCAAGATACTGAAGAAGGATGTGTCTGAGTTCATGGTCAAAATGGTAAATATCGATGATGTTCTGGAATGTGGCAGATTTGGAGAAAACGTCATTTTTGCGGAGCGTCAGAGAATATCCACTGATGCGGTAGTAATTGTTGCGCAACAGAAAATCCCTGGCTTGTGCTTCATCATTGATGGTGAGGCCGCGGGAGCGGAGGATATCCAGCTGTTCTTCAACTGTTTTGAAACCTTTATCTGCCATGGTCAGTTCCTCTTAATAAACAAAACGCCCTCAAGTGTGCATGCGTTTCCGCAGAGGCCTGAGGGAGACGTTAATTATATATTAACATAAAGCATGAAATTGTCAAGATGGATGGGAAGGATTTCCAGGATAAACGTATGGAGGCCGCCTTTAATGATAGAATATTGACAAAATGCCATCATAGAATTATACTAAAGATAGGAAAAATCAAAAATCATATCATACATCCTGCGGAGGATAAAGAGACGGCAAAACGGAGGTGCCCATTATGGCAGAAACGGGAAGAAGAGATTTCTGTATCGAATGCAGGAGAGAGACGGAGTACCTTTTGCAGAAAAAGGATATTGTAAAGAATATAAGGGATAAGGATTATACGTTTGGAATCACGGTGGCTATCTGCGCTGATTGCGGCGGGGAAATGAGCATTCCGGGTCTTGTTGATAAGAATGTTCAGGAAATCGACGAGCAGTACAGGGCGGCGGAAGGGATTGTATCGATTGATGATATCGAAAGGCTGATGAAGATTTATAAGATTGGGAAGGCGCCGCTGTCCCTGGCGCTTGGCTTTGGGGAGGTGACCATATCGAGATATCTGGAGGGGCAGATGCCCTCCAAAGAGTATTCGGATATCATCAAAGCGGCGCTTTCATCCGCGGCGTACATGAAGCAGAAGCTTATGGAGAATCGGAGGAAACTGACGGATGCGGCATACAGGAAGGCGTTTGCCGCGGCGGAAAGCATAGAGCGCCTGTTTTCCGTTTCGGATAAGATGCTCAGAGTGATCGCGTATATCTTTGAGAAGCTGGAGGAGGTAACGCCGCTTATGCTGCAGAAGCTGCTTTATTTTATCCAGGGCATTTATTCTGCGTTGTATGGGAAGCCGATCTTTGAAGAGGATTGCAGGGCATGGATACATGGTCCGGTTTATCCGGAGGTGTATGGCCTGTTCAGAGATTTCAAATATAATCCGATTGATGACGCTCGATTTGCGCTTTTGGAAGGCAAGAAGGATGCATTGACGAATGACGAGAAACGGGTGATTGACCTTGTGATAAATACGTTCGGGATGTACAGCGGCAAAGTATTGGAGAAGATTACGCACAATGAAGATCCGTGGATGGAAGCGAGGAAAAGATATGGCAACGGTATTCCTTCCAGCGAACTTTTGCCGAAAAAGAGGATTATGGATTACTACATCCTGATAAATCAAAAATACGGCATAGATACTGAGGACGGCCTGCGGGCTTATATTTACGATATGTTGAATAAGGCGTCATGATTCATGGAAATTCCGAATAATTTTTACAGATTATTTTCATACAAGGAGGACAATCATTATGGAAACAAACCGTGCATTCAAGCGAAAGTGGTACGACACGCTGCTCGTGCTTTACGTTCAGACTGTGCTGCTGTTTCTGGTGGGGCAGATCGCGGGCAGCCTGCTGGTTGGCCTGCTTGGGAGTGGGCTGTCGCGGCTCAGCGAGTCCTTTGCGGCGTCGGACGCATGGGTCATGGCGCAGCTTTATCTGCTCTTTATCGGGATCTGGGCGGTCGTGCTGCTGCGGCTGTGGGCTTCGAAGAAGGACCGGTCGATTCTGGCTGTCGTCGGGCCGAAGGCCCGGGGGAATAACGGGAAAATGCTTTTGATCGGGGCGGCCATCGGCTTCGGGCTGAACGCGTTCTGCGTCCTGATCGCGTGGCTGCACAAGGATATCGTGCTGTATTTTGACTCGTTCCGGCCGCTTCCGCTGCTGGCGCTGCTGGCGGCGGTGTTCATCCAGTCTTCCGCGGAGGAGCTGGGGTGCAGGGGCTTTCTGTACCAGAAGCTGCTGAGAAGTTACCGGAACCCGGCGGTGGCGATCATCGGGAATTCGCTGCTTTTCGGGATCCTTCATCTTCTCAATGACGGCGTTACGGTGCTGTCTTTTGTAAATATCGTGGTAGTGGCTGTTTTCTTCTCGCTGATCGTATATTATACCGACAGCCTGTGGTGCGCGTTCATGGCGCATACGGTGTGGAATTACACGCAGAATATCATTTTCGGACTGCCTAACAGCGGGATCGTATCCGTGTTTTCGGTCTTTAAGCTGGACGCCGGCGCCGCGGTGAACAGCTTCGCCTACAATGTGGGCTTCGGGATCGAGGGAACGATCGTCGCGGACGTGGTGCTGATCCTGGCGACGGTCGCGGTCTATGCGTGGGGCAGGAGCCGCCGGACCTCTGCGGACGGCGGGATTGACAGCGGCCGGGATCCGGTTTGACGGCAGACGGCCGGACTGCCGGGCGCCGCGGATGGCGGGTGTGAGAGAATATAAAGGAGGACATACATAGAAATGGCAAAATATTCAGTCGTGGAGCTGGAGGTAAATAACGGCGCATTGATCGGACTGGACCTGCTGGGGGATAAAAGGTACAAGGCGCTGGAGCAGAACAGCGCGATCTATATATACAGAGGCAGCGGCTCGAAGAAGTTCTATATCGGGCAGACGATCCATTTCCTGGACAGGCACGCCCAGCACTATTCGGGGGCGGAAGAGAAATTCAATACCGCCGGTTTCGACCAGGTCATGATCATTTTCTCCACATATTTTAACCGTTCCGCGCTTGACGACGCGGAGAGCCAGCTGATCACCTATTTTGTGGCGGACAATTCCCGGAAGGAGGGCCAGGTCGATTTCGAGAGAGAGGCGGTGATCAACCGGACCGGGGGGAACAGTGTAAATGATTACGCGGGACGGGAGGCCGTCGCTACCGAAGTGCTCCTTCCTCTGTGGGAGGATGTGCTTTATAAGAGGGGCTGGGTCCATACGCCCAGCCTGGAGGAGCTCAGGACAAAGGCGCTGGTCAAGTACAGTCCGATCAAGGAGCTGACCCCGGAGCAGAGGGAGCTGATCGCGGAGATCAGCCGGAATCCGGACACGAGCTATGTGATAAACGGCGACGCCGGAACGGGGAAGACGGTCCTTCTGACGCATCTGGTCGCGAATCTGCTGAAGGACAGGCCGGACGCGAGGATCGGGGTCGTGGTTCAGCCGAACTGGGAGAAGACGGCGGAGGACATTTTCAGGATCTACGGGATGAACAGCAGCAGTCTTTCTGTCTCGACCTCGACGAAGATGATCTCCGATAACCGGAGATACGACGTGATCCTGGTCGACGAGTCCCATAAGCTTTCGAGGAAATACGGCAAGCAGCATCCCTCCTTCGGAAAGGTATATGAGATCGGGGAATTCAGGGACTGCGGGTCGCATCTGGAGATCCTTCAGAGGATGGGCAGGCAGATCATTCTCATGTATGATGTGCTGCAGGTGATCCGGCCCGCGAACATCACAAGGGATATGTTCCGGAGACTGACCGCCGGATACCAGAAGAGATTTCTGAAGACGCAGTTCAGGATCCAGACGCCGAAGGGGAAGAGCTATACGTCCGAGGATTATGTGAATGGGATCAAATATCTGCTGTACAAGGACACCGGGCTTCTTGAGTCGGAATTTACGCGCTTTGACGCGGATTTTGACCGGGATGTGTTCAGGGACAGGTCGGAGGACGCGTATTTCGGATATTTTACGGAGGAGCCGCTGCATAAGCTGATCGACTGGATAGAGGACGACAACAATTATAATCCGGAGCACATCAACCGGATCCTGGCAGGGTTGGTTGAGCCGTGGACCCAGAGCGAGGGCAGAGACCCGCAGATCAAACAGTGGCATGAGGGAGATATTCACCGCAGGTGGAATTCCACGCAGGAGAACTGGATCAACAGTAAGGATCCTGACGCGGCGGAGCAGATCGGGTCGGTATTTGCCGTACAGGGCATAGACCTCAACAGCGTGGGGGTGCTGATCGGCGCGGATCTTCAGGTGGGGCCGGACGGCAGGCTGGCCGCCGATCCGGATAGATTCTTTAATACGAACGGTACCTTTACGGCGGAGGAGATGAATGATCCGGCGAACCGGTTTGAGTTTACGCTGTTTGTGCTGAATATCTACTATGTCCTTCTCACAAGGGGCATCGACGGGATCCGGGTCGGATTCTGGAAGAACGACGCGTTCAGGGAATATATGGAGCGGACGCTGGACATTTGAAATGATGTGAAAACGCCCCGGAGGGAATCGGTATTTTCCTTCCGGGGCGAATGTCGCAGGGCTGTCGGTTGGGGCTGCCGGCCGGGTGTCGGCCAGGGCTTGTCGGTTGGGGCTGCCGGTTACCGCTTGATGTCGTAATTCATATTCATCAGGTTGCGGATCGCGTCCGCGTCGTCGGTGATATTGGCGTCGCCGCGGATCGTGTGCTTGATCACGCTGCTGGCCACCGCGAAATTGACCATGTCCATGGGCTTGTAGTCGTGGATCATGGCGTAGATCAGGCCGCTGGCGAAGGCGTCGCCGCCGCCGACCCGGTCGAGGATATTGAAGGTGAACATTTTGCTCTCGAAGGTGTGGCCCTGGTACCACATGAACGCTTTCAGGCTGTTCTCGCTTCCGCTGTGGGCGTAGCGCACGTGGCGGGCGATGCACTGCAGGTTCGGGTAGCGCTCCACGAACGCCTGGAACACCTCGTCCTGCTGTTCGTAGCTGGGCCGGAAGGGAACGCCGTCTTTCACGTCGCCTTTGCTGTGGTCGTTTTCGTCCTTCCACAGATGGTAGGGCTCAATGCCCATGAGCACATCCACGTAAGGCAGGCACTCGGTGCAGAAGTCGCGCGCCTCTTCCCAGGTCCACAGGGTGCTGCGGAAGTTGCCGTCGAAGCTGACGGTCAGGCCGTGGGATTTGGCGATCTTTAAGCAGTCCATGATCAGCTTCCGGCAGTTGGGCGCCAGCGCCGGGGTGATGCCGCTTAAATGCAGCCAGGTGAAATCCTTAAGCAGCGCGTCCAGATCAACGGTGCTGAAGTCGAATTCCGTGATGGCGCTGTTCTTCCGGTCATAGGTCACCTTGCTGGAGCGGATCCCGAAGCCGGTCTCCAGATAGTAGCAGCCGAGGCGGTGGGTCGGCGTCTGCTCCGGCGTACTCAGGATCACCGGCGTGCAGTGGACGTCGTTGCTGCGGAGCATGCGGACGGCGCTCTTGCCGAGGCTGTTGTTCGGAACGACCGTGAAAAATGTACTGTCGACCCCGAGGTTGGCCAGCGCCAGCGCGATGTTGGCCTCGCTGCCGCCGTAGCTGGCTTCGAAGCTGGTGGCCATGCGGATCTTCTCATAGTTGGGCGGCGTCAGGCGGAGCATGATCTCGCCGATGGTGATGAACCGGGCGGATGTGCCGTCGTGAGCGGCCAGTGGGTTGGAATGCTGCATATTTCGTACCTCCTTTACATACGGATCTGATAACTGATTTAATTATACACGATTTTTCAAAATATTCCAAGGGATTTCCTGCTTGTTTAATGGTTTAAAGTTTTTATTTACTGAAATACAGTTTTGTGATAAGATGGAATAGAAAAGGAGGGTGACATTCCATGACGAGGAATATACCGAAGGAGCGGGAAACCGCGATGTACGACGCGATCCTTCAGCTGAAGGATCTGAAGGAATGCCGCGATTTTTTTGAGGACATCTGCGCGATGACCGAGCTGCGGGCGATGGAGCAGCGGTTCGAGGTGGCGCGGATGCTGAGGGACGATAAGGTCTACACGGAGATCAAGCAGGAGACCAACGCCAGCTCCGCCACGATCAGCCGGGTGAACCGGATGCTGAACTACGGGACCGGGTGTCTGGGGGAGATCCTGGACCGGATGTCGGCGCAGGGGAACGGGGAGAAACCGGCGGGTAAGTCAGGAGAATAGACCGACGGGTAAGCAGGGGAACAGAAATATATTTACATATAGCAAGAGAGGATGTTTTACATGAAAGAACTGATGTTAGGCAACAAGGCCCTGGCCCGCGGACTGTACGAGGCCGGGTGCGGCGTGGTGTCCAGCTATCCGGGGACGCCCAGTACGGAGGTCACCGAGGAGGCGGCCAAATACGACGAGATCTACTGTGAATGGGCTCCCAATGAGAAGGTCGCCATGGAAGTCGCTTTCGGCGCGTCCTTAGCCGGAACGCGCAGTTTCTGCGGCATGAAGCACGTCGGGTTAAATGTGGCCGCGGACCCGTTATTTACCTGCTCCTACACCGGCGTCAACGCGGGTATGGTCATCTGCGTCGCCGACGACGCGGGGATGCATTCGTCCCAGAACGAGCAGGATTCACGCCATCACGCCATCGCCGCGAAGGTTCCGATGCTGGAGCCGTCGGATTCCGCCGAGGCGCTGGATTTCGCGAAGAAGGCCTATGAGCTGTCGGAGCGCTTCGACACGCCGGTCATCATCAAGATGTGTACCCGCATCGCCCACTCCCAGAGCGTAGTGGAGGTCGGGGAGCGCGTGATGCCGGAGCCGAAGCCTTATGAGAAGAATATTGCCAAATACGTCATGATGCCGGGCAACGCGATCCGCCGCCATCCGATCGTGGAGGAGCGGACGCGGAAGCTGACCGAATACGCGGAGGACTGCGGGTTCAACCGCGTGGAGATGGGCGGCACCGCTCTGGGCATCATTACCTCTTCCACCAGCTACCAGTACGCGAAGGAAGTGTTCGGCGACAGCGCCAGCATTCTGAAGCTGGGCATGGTGAACCCGCTTCCGGTGAAGCTGATCAAGGATTTTGCCGCGAAGGTGGAGAAGCTGGTCGTGATCGAGGAGCTGGATCCGATCATCGAGAATCACTGCCGCCAGCTGGGCCTTGAGGTCTCCGGCAAAGACGTGCTGCCGGTCTGCGGGGAATTTTTCCCGAACATGATCGCGGAGAAGCTGGGCGCGGAGGTCCCGGCTTACGGCACCATCGGGGAACAGCTCCCGGGCCGTCCGCCGGTCATGTGCGCCGGCTGTCCGCACCGCGGCCTGTTCTATACATTGGCGAAGAATAAATGTACCGTCCTGGGAGACATCGGCTGCTACACGCTGGGCGCGACAGCGCCTTTAAGCGCGATGGAGATGACGCTCTGCATGGGCGCGTCGGTCAGCGCGATTCACGGTTTCAACAAGGCCCTGGGCGCGGAGAGCGAGAAGAAGACGGTGGCCGTGATCGGCGACTCCACCTTCATGCACTCCGGCATGACCGGCCTGGCCAATATCGCGTACAACCAGAGCAATTCCACGGTCATCATCCTGGACAACTCCATCACCGGCATGACCGGCCACCAGCAGAATCCGACCACCGGGTACAACATCAAGGGCGACCCGGCGGGCAAGATCGATCTGGAGAGCCTGTGCCGGGCCATGGGCTTCAATCGGGTCGTGGTGGTGGATCCCTACGATCTGGCTGCCTGCGACAAGGCGGTGAAGGAAGAGCTGGCGGCGGACGAACCGTCGGTCATCATCAGCCGCCGTCCGTGCGCGCTCCTGAAGTACGTGAAGCACAATCCGCCCTATCACGTGGATCCTGACAAATGTATCGGCTGCAAGTCCTGCATGCGCCTCGGCTGCCCGGCCATCAGCGTGAAGGAAGGCAAAGCCGTCATCGACGCGACCCAGTGCGTGGGCTGCGGCGTGTGCGCGCAGCTGTG
>CANQGA010000143.1 GCA_947600145.1 uncultured Lachnospiraceae bacterium
GTCATCGGATGCATGACCAGAGGGAATGTGGCGAAGGTCAGCATTTCATAGAACACATACATGGTCACCAGATTGCCCGCCAGCGCCACGCCGAGGGTCACGCCGTAGGAGATCGTATAGAAGGCGAAGAAAGTGGGCCTTCTCCTGTCGTGTTCCATATATTCGAACGCGTACAGCGTCGCCAGCGGCCACAGAAAGGCCACCAGTCCCGCGAAGAAGCTCCCCATCCGGTCCATCCGGAACATGACCGTCAGCTGGCCGTAGAGCCGAAACAGCACCAGGCTGCCGCTCCTGCCTCCGCAGCCCGCGATCAGCCACGCCACCAGGAGGCTGTTGACAAGCACAAGCGCCTCCACCAGCCACTGCATGGTCTTCTCCCGCTTTTCCTTCCGGATCCATCCGTTCATCGCAAGCAGCGCCGCCCCTGCCGCGATAGGCAGGAATACCGGCACCGCCAACAGCCGATCATACATAGAATCGTTCCTCCGTTCTCACGGTATCTGTCCTGACATGCGTCATTTTCTGACGTGTCCTTTTCCCCTTATTTAGCCCAAAATAATCACATCACCGCCGCCGCGATCTTCTCCACAAACGCCACGAGCGGCCCCGGGAAGCATCCCAGCAGAAGCGTCGCCGCCGCCAGGATCACGATGGGAACCAGCATAAGAAGCGGCGGTTCCTTCTTCGCAAGTCCTCTCTCCCCGATCTCTTTCCCGTCGAAATCCTGTCCCGGGAAATATCCCCGGATCATGATCGGAAGCAGATACCCGGCGGTCAGAAGGGCGCTGATCAGAAGCACCACCGGTCCGATAAAGCCCAGGGCGCCGGTGCCGGAGGCAAGGGAACCCGTGGCCAGATACCATTTGCTGACAAAGCCGCTGAAAGGCGGAATGCCGATCAGCGCCAGGGACGCCATCGTATAGCACGCAAGCGCCAGCGGCATCACGCGGCCCAGCCCCCGAAGCTGATCCACCTTCTTCCAGCCGGTCACCACGATCACCGCTCCGGCGAACAAAAACAGGCAGGTCTTGATGGCCGAATGGAACACCACATGGGTCAGGGCCCCCGTAAATCCCACCGGATTCATCAGGCTTAATCCGAACAGTACATAGGACGCCTGGCTGACCGTCGAGTAAGCCAGCCGTTTCTTGAATACATTTTCACGGTACGCCAGCATGGAGCCCATGAACACGGTCAGAAGCGTTAAGGCCATCCAGGCGGCCTGCACCCAGGTTCCGCGGAGCACATCCGGGCCCACCAGGAAATAGATAATGCGCACCAGGGCCATCACGCCGGCCTTGGTGATCACGCCGGACAGCACCGCGCTGGCCGGGGCCGGGGCCACCGGATGGGCGACGGGCAGCCACCCGTGAAGGGGGAACATACCTGCCTTGGTGCCGAAGCCGACGATCATGCAGAAGACCGCCGTCAGAAGAAGCGGCGCCCCCGCGGCCATCTCCGCCGTGAAACGGCCGCCTGCCGTAAAACTTAAATCGCCGCACACGCTGGCAAGATAGAAGATCCCGAACAGCGCCAGAAACGCGCCGCCCACCGAGTAGAACAGATATTTCAGACCCGCCTGGACCGCTTCCTTCGTCAGTTCATGAAGGACCAGCGGCAGGGAGGTCAGCGTCATCATCTCATAGAATACATAAAGCGTCACCAGGTCCGCCGCGTAGTCAAGGCCGACCAGCACGCCGACGACGATCAGATAGAAGCCGTAGAACCGCTCCGCGCACTCCTCATGCTTCATATAGGCGACCGAGTGGACGCCGGTCAGAAGCCACATGACCGACGTAAGCACCGCGAACAGGCTTCCCGCGCTGTCCACGCGAAGCCCCATCGTCAGGGTGTCGGTCAGCGAGAACAGACGCACGCTCCCGCCGCCTGCCGCGGCCGCGATCACAAGGACCGTCTCCAGCGCCAGCGCGGCCATATAAATGAGATCCAGCGCCGTAAGCTGACTATGACCGGCAGGGCTGTGAGACGCACGGTCCGCGGCCGTCTCTCCGGACGCAGGGCTGCCCGCCGGGGCTTTCTTCTTGGAATTACATATTCCTGTATACGCCAGAATCGCGACTCCCGCCGCGACCGGCCAGAGAACCGGAAGCAATACTCTCATTGTCCCTACCTCCTTTTATCCAAACATCGCGAGCCCGTCCGTGATCGCGCGGACGATAGGCTGCGAGAATAATCCCAGGATCAGATTCAGAATGATAAAGCACACGATGGCGATCCGCATGGTCCACGGATTGACCGCGCTTGCCGCCGGCCTGCCGCCCTCTTTGCCGGTCCTGCCGCTCTTTGCCGCCGGCGCCGCCTCCACGAAACTTCCGCTCTTCGTCGGCCGGTACAGGCCGATCATCAAACGCAGGAAATAGATCGCGTTCAGCACCGTGCTGACCGCCAGCGCGATCAGCGTGACCAGCATTTTATGGGGGCTGGCAAAAGCCGACGTGGCGAACAACAGCTTAGAAATAAAGCCCGCCAGCATCGGGAAGCCGACCATGGACAAAGCGCCGACAAAGAATCCGAGGCCTGCCAGCCGGTTCCGGTAGCCGCTGCCCCGAAGCGCCAGGAAATCGGTCCGGTCGCCGGACGCCTTGTAAAGTCCCACGCAGCTGATGAACAGCAGCGCTTTCGTGGCGCCGTGGGAGAAAATATGGAAAATGGCCGCGATCATCCCCGCCTGGGTCCCCAGTCCGATGCCCATGTAGATGTAGCCGATCTGGGCCACCGACGAATAGGCGATCATTTTCCGTGTGTCCGTCTGCATGATAGCCCGCAGGGAGCCGAACATCATGCCCGCCACGCCGAACACAAACAGGATATTGATAATATGGCTGTGAACCGCGGTCTCCGTCCCGATCACACGGTAAAAGAACTTGATCAGCAGGAAAATATATCCCTTCGACACCAGTCCGGACAGCACCGCGCTGGCCGTAGGCGTCGCGTAGCCGTAGGTATCCGGGATCCAGTAATGGAACGGAAACAGGCCGCTCTTGATCGCGAGGCCGACGCTCACCACCGCCACGATCACCAGAAGCGGGATCTGGTAGCTGCCGTCCGCCGTGATCCCGGCGACCGCCTCCCTGGCCGGACTCATCAGAAGCTGGCCGGTCACATCATAGAGAAGGCTTAAGCCGATCAGGAACAGGCCGGATCCCAGGGAGCTCATGACCATATAGCGGATGGCCGCCGTCAGGCTCCGCCCGGTCTGGCTCATCATGATCAGTCCGCAGCCGGCGATGGTATTGATCTCCACGAACACATAAGCCGTGAACAGGTCGTTGGTATAGATCAGCGCCAAAAGGGAGCTGAGCATCAGGTCGATCATGATGTAGAACAGGTTTTGCTTGGAAGGTTCCACATCCTCCTCGGTATAACGAAGGCCGCCGACGACCGACAGGAACATGACAACGCCGAACAGCAGCGCCGTCAGGCCTTCCAGCACGCCGGCCCGGATCTCATTGCCCCAGGGCGCCGGGAAATGACCCATCATATAGGTATAGCTCTGCCCGGTCCTCAGGCAAAAGGCGAGCACAAAAGCCGAAAGGACAGTCGTGGCCGTGATCGCGGCAATGCTGACCGCCCGCGCCTTCTTCCCCGAAAGCACCGAAGACACGATGCCGGAGAACATGGCGATAATAATGGAAAAGAAAGGAAAATTCTGCACAAAGCTCATAGCTGCTCCTCCTCTTCCAGTTTCATGGAGATCAGGATCTGATCCAGGTCCAGGGAATGGTACCTCTCATAGAGCCGGATCGTCAGAGCAAGCATCAGCGCCGTCGTGCTGACGCTGACCACGATGCCCGTCAGCACAAGGCCGCTCGGCACCGGATTGATATAGGCCGAGGCGTCCTGTACGCCGTCCGTCATGATCGGCACGCCTCTCCCCTCGATATAGCCTTTGGCCGCCAGAAACAGATAAATGGCGGTATCCATGATGTTCATCCCCATGATCTTCTTGATCAGGTTCCGGTGAAGCAGAAGCATGGTAAACCCCACGCCGAAGAGGATCATGGACACCTCCTCTTCCAGATTCAGCATCAGTGTCGGGGACATGGCTTACATCCCTCCCTTCCGGAACAGCGTGTAGAACGCGTACATCGTACACATGACGACAAGACCCACGCAGATATTAAGCGGCAGGATCAGGCCGCTGCTCAGGATCGCGCCGGGCGTTCCCAGCGGGATACCGCTCTCCAGATGGTTCGCGCCGGTGAAGAAGGAATAGCTTTTCGCCAGGCAGTAGAATGTCAGAGCGCACAGCGTCACCCTGCGGTACACCTTCTCGGTAAAGAACCGCTCCGTCTTCGCGAACCCGAACGCGTTCAGATAGAGGATCAGACCGCTTCCAAGCACCGCGCCGCCGGAGAATCCGCCTCCCGGAGACAGATGTCCGTTCAAAACGATATAAACTCCGAATACGAGGATCAGCGGCACCAGAATGAACGCGGCCCGCTGCAGGATCACATCGTTCTTCGGTTCAAACAGCCGGTCGTCCTCCTGCGGTCCTCTGGATCTTGCGCGGCTTTCCCCGCTCGAAGCGTCGATGCGCAGAAGCACCAGCACACAGCAGGACGCGATAAACAGCACGCAGGATTCGCCGAAGGTATCAAACGCACGGTAATCCAGGATCATTCCGGTAACGAAATTGATGGCGCCGGTCTCCGCCACGCCGCTCTCGATATAACGGGTCGGGACCTCGTTGTTGGCCGGGTTGTCCGCGCTTCCAAAGGGCGGCAGATGAACCGTCGTCCACAGAAATACGCCGATGATCAGCGCGCACAGGATCACCGACATGACCATATAGAACCGCTGAAAGATCTTCATACCGCGGACAAGAGGCTCCGGGGAAGACGCGCCGCTCCCGCCGGCGCCTTCCGCTCCGCCGCCCCCCTTCGAAGCTTCAGACGCGGTATGCGCCGCGTCGGCTCCCGCCGGATGAATGCGGGCGTCCAGAAGCTCCTGGGCATGCCTGCGCCACTGGGCGTAATCGACCGTCTCGCGCTGGGGCCAGACCTCCGGCCCATAGGTCTCCTCGGAAGCCCTGCGGCGCGCCTCCAGGGCGGAAATGTCCCCGGTTCTGTCTGTCCCGGCCGCTTTGCGGACCTCCGCCTGGGCCGGACGGTCCGAAGCAGCCGCTGTCCCGGTACCCGTCCCGGACTTATCTTCGCCAGGAAGCGTCACCTCCGTGACGCCTTCCAGCAGATCTATGTCTCCGTCAAACCACCGCCTGAACTTATAATAGCGGCTGTTCCCATAATTATCCTTACGCCTGCTCATCCCGGTCCTCCTCCCTTCGGATCGCCCGGATCTTCTTAAGCGTCACGAAAAACAGGATGCTGGTTACGCCGGCGCCCACGGCCGCTTCCGTGATGGCCAGGTCCGGCGACTGCAGGAGCACCCAGATCACACACATGATCAGGCTGTATGACATGAAAATGATGATGGAGGTCAGAAGATCCCGTATCACCGCCACGGAGACGGCGCACACGATCAGGGATACCAAAAGCAGGATCTCAAATACTTTCATTCTCCCCATCCTCCTTTCCGGTCCGCGGGCCGCGCGCTTCTTTTTCCGATGCCGCGGATTCAGCGTTTTCCTTTTTCTCTCCCATGCGGATCACGCTGATCTCACCCAGGTTCGGATTGGTCATCGCCTCCAGGCGGCTGATCATATGTCCGGAAACCGGCGACGCCATCCAGAAGAACAGGATCACCAGAAACAGTTTCAGCGAATCCATCGTAAACCCGCGCATGACCATCAGACCCAGAAAGATAAACAGGACCCCCAGGGTATCGCCCATGGCCGCCGCGTGCATACGGTTTAAGGCCTTTTTGAATTTCTGGACGCCGAACACGGCCAGCGCCTCGAAAAACATCCCCACAAGCAGAAGTCCGGCTACTAAAAAGAAACGGATCCATTCCCAGACCATCACCGCACCTCCTTCGGCTGCTTCGCCGCTATATCCGGCCGCTTCGCCGCTTTTTCAGTCTCTCCTGCCGCGTTTTCCGCCGAAGGTTCCGCCGCTGCTGCGATTCCGGCATCTTCTGAAACGCCGCTCTCCTCCTGCCGCCGCAGGTTATCCTCGACGGCCCCAAGGTTCGCCTTCATATTCTTCCGCTGCAGATACACGCCTGTATAGACCTTGCAGAGCACCACCACGCCCAGGAAACTGATCATGGCGTAGATCAGGCACACATCCGCCAGATATCCCTCGTCCAGATACAGCGACAGGATGGCGATCAGCATGATAATGATCGTGCCGATCATATTGACCGCGATGACCCGGTCCGAGATCCCCGGTCCCAGCACGGAACGAACGATACTGACAATGATCAGGATCCCCAGCACGATCATCGCGCCCACCAGAAGCATTTCATAAGCCTGTTCCAGCATCACCGATCCGCCCCCTTCGCTTCCATTTCCCGAAGAAGACGGACGAAAACCGAATCGTCAAGCCCTTCGGCCAGCTTCTTGTCCAGACAGTGGACGCAGAAGGTGTTCTCCTCCACGGAAACCGTGATGGTTCCCGGCGTCAGCGTGATCGAATCCGCCAGCACCGCCCTGGCCATATCGCTCTTTAAGTCCGTGTCAAAATACGCCAGCGCCGGCTCCGGCTCCATATCCGGCGACAGGATGATCCCCAGCACCACGATATTGGCCTTCACGATCTCCTGCACCAGCACCCAGAGGTACCGGACCATCATCGGCGCCAGCTTAAATACGGTGATCTCCGCCTTCACGCTGTAATCCATGAACCGGCACAAAAAGAAAAAAAGTGCGGCTGACAAAACAAGGCCGAAAACGCATATTTCCAGCGTTATCTTCCCGTTTAAGATAAGCCACACCGCAAAGATCAGTATAAACATATCGCCGCATCCTCTTTCTGAGATATTCGGCAATCATTATAACCCCGTTTCCGTGGAAATACAAGCCTTCTTTTTTTCGGATATCAGAGCAGGACCGGAGATGGAAAACGTATACTCCTGCCCTTCCCGCACATGATAGGTGTCCCGAAAGCTCCCCTGATTGATGCCAAGCTCCACATAGTTGGTCGAGGAATCAAAGAGGATCGGCGCCCCCACGGGTACAAAGCCGAAGGATTTCGCGTAAAGCACCTCTTCGTCAAAATACACCTCTCCCTGGTACGCCAGCCTTACCTGCAGCCGGTCCCCGTGGGCGAAGCCCGCCTTCTTAAAGTCGACGGAAAGCACATTGAGCGCGATGCTTCCGAAGGGGTCGCTCGCGCTGCTCACAAAGCCCGTGACTTTCCCATTTTCCGCTTTGGCTCTGATCAATTCCTGCCGAAAGAGAACGATGTCCTCCACCGGGTAGTCCGGTCCCACCTCCTCAAAGGTGATCACGCCGGCCGCCAGTCTGGCCGCGGTATAGGCGAACAGATCCCTTCCGTGGAAAACCGCGATCTGCTCCGTGCCGGGATAACGGTTGACCGTCTCGTCGATCTCGCGGATCTGCCGTACGCCGACTTCATAGAACACATGGGTCAGGGTGCCGTTATCCGGCGTCACCACATAATTGCCGTCCGAAAGCAGGGCTACGCTGGCCTTCCGATCCGTTCCCACGCCCGGGTCCACGACAGAGACAAAGACCGTTCCTTTCGGCCAGAAGGGTTCCACATAGATCAGTTCCCGCGAGGCCGCAAGAATATTGTACGGTTCGATCTCATGGGTAATGTCCACGCATTCCAAAGTCGGGTCCACCTGTTTGCAGACCCCGCGCATGGAGGCCACCGCCCCCCAGCTTAAGCCAAAATCCGTCTGCCACACGATACACGGTTTCATTGATATTTCTCCTGTCTTCCGGCGCCGGGAACGCCGCCGTTACGCGTCTTCGCAGTCTGCTGCCGCAGAAGCGCAAGCTGTTTCATGGTTTCATAATAGATCTCGAACGCCTTTTCGCAGTCCGTAAGCGCGATGCTTTCA
>CANQGA010000144.1 GCA_947600145.1 uncultured Lachnospiraceae bacterium
AACGTAGGGTCAGAACAGTACAAATTTAAGGCGCACTCACAGAAATCTTTAGAGCATAACGAAGAAATTGTAGGTAGCGACACTATAGCTTATGTGAGAAAATTTTTAGATTACAGCTTTACTGAAGCTGTAGAAGAATTATGTAAGTATCCACAGTAAAGCCGTTTCGACGGCTTTTTCTGTAAAGTCGACTAGAAAGTCGACCAGTGAGTTGAGATGTGCAGAAACCTCCTTTTTTCGATGTTTTTTCAACTGGCTGAAAGTCCGAGTCCCGTCGCCAGCTCTTTAAAAAGTCCGTTTTGACGGGCTTTTTTCTTTTTCGTGAAAATTCCGCACCCCATCTGTTCACTCTGACAGGCCTCCAGACATAGGTTAGAGTAAAACATCATTGAGGTATCTCCATGATTTCCAATCATTCCACCTCACCCTCAGACAGTCTGAGCGTATCGGCCATGGCCTGTGAGAATTCCATGCCGATGACGCCTGTAAGCGCGGCCGACACGGGGACGAATACCCTTGCGGCAAATACTTCCATGGTACGCTCCGCCGCGGACGGCGACTACGGCCTGACCACACCGGTGGCTCCGGAAGGCGGTCTTCCGGTCTTTCCCGGTCCCTCCTCGGGAAACAGCGGCAGCTCCGACAACGATTACGGCCTGACACACCCGATCGCTCCGGAGGGCGGTTCCCCTGTCTGGCCGGGAGGCAATACGTCCGGAGGCGGTTCCGGAAACAGTTCCGGAAATAACTCCGGAAATAATTCCGGTTCCGGCGGTAATTCCGGCGGCACCACGATCTGGCCGGTCTTCCCATGGTTCCCCACCTGCCCCAGCTGCGGCGGGTGCGTAAGCTGCGGAAACGGCGGCCTGGGCGGCAATTCCGGTTCCGGAAACAACTCGGGCGGCAATTCCGGCAGTTCCTCAACCCTCGGCCAGGTGCGCTTCCTCAACGCCTCCACCGCCAATACCAACGTCAGCGTTACCTTCGATAATACAATCTATGCGTCCGGCGTCGGTTTTGGTACGATCTCCGCTTACCGGCCCGTCGCCGACGGGTTCCACACGGTGTCCGTGCGCCGCGCCTCCGGTCTGCAGGCTCTCGTGGTCCAGCAGAGCCTTCCGTTCTCGGCCGGCCAGAAATATACTCTGGTCCTGGTGGATTCCGCGGCGGGCGGCGTGAACCTGCTCCAGGTGAACGATACCGGCTGCAGCAATCTGAGCTACAACACCGGCTGCTACCGCGTCGCCAACATGGCTTACAGCGGCTCCTCCTTCGACGTCTTCCTTTACAGCCACGACGCCGTTTTCAGGAACGTGGGCTTCCAGGAGGTCACCTCCTACAAGCAGGCTATCGCCGGCAGCTATCAGTTCTATATCACCAATTCCACCAACTATTCGGTGATCCGGGAGCTTCCGGTCCTGATCATCGGCGCGGCAGGCACCATCTCTTCCTCCGGCGATCCGTTAGTCTCCTACTCAGCGGATATCGCGCCGGGCAAGAACTATACCTCCTACCTGATCGGAAACAGCTGGTCCGATCTGAATTTCCGGGTGCTGACTGTCGAAGACTGAGATCCGGCATGTCCGGGAACTCAAAAAGGGCTGAGACGCATTCTCTGCGCTCAGCCCCGCTGTGATCACATCACGGCTTTGCTCTGATCCTCTGACCGCGGTTTCCCCGGGATCAGCTCAGCTTCTCCAGCCTTTCCAGAAGCGCCCCGATGTCGATGGGCTTTGTGATGAAATCATCCATTCCGCTCTCGATCGCCTTATCCCGGTCCTCCTTGTAGGAATTGGCTGTGCAGGCGAAGATCTTCACCTCCGCGGCATCCTTTCTTTTCATGGTCCGGATGGTCTTCGCCGCCATAAAACCGTCCATCTCCGGCATCAGCAGATCCATCAGGATCAGTCTGTACGTCCCGACCGGGGACCGGGCGAATTTCTCCACCGCCTCGCGTCCGTTCACGGCCAGATCGGCGGCCGCGCCGGCGTCTTCCAACAGTTCCATCAGGATCTCCGCGTTCAGCTCATTATCCTCCGCGACCAGAACACGAAGCGGCTGATCCTTATCCGCAAAACCAGTCTGCTCTTCCGCTTCCTGCTCAGCCTTCTTCTCCCACTCCGTGCTCTCCGCGTCCGCGATAGCCAGCGGCGCCGGGAACGAGAATGTAAATTCACTTCCCTCTCCCTTTCGGCTGCTGACCGTCAGATCGCCGCCCATAAGCTTCGCCAGACTGTGGCTGATCGCCATGCCGAGGCCGGTTCCCTGGTTGCCCTTTGATACGGTCTCCATTTCACGGGTAAACGTATCAAAAATATGCTTCTGGAATTCCTCGCTCATGCCGATCCCGGTGTCCCGGACCGTGAAAACGGTAAGCACCGTCTCATTATCCTTAAGCTCCTGTCTGGCGGTGAAATCCACATTGCCGCCGACCGGAGTAAATTTCTTCGCGTTGTCCAGGAGGTTCAGAAGGATCTGCTGGATGCGGACCTGATCTCCCAGCACGCCCGGATAGGGCAGCTCGACATCGATCCGGAAATTGATCCCCTTCTCGCCCATCCCGCCCCTGACAATGGAGGCGGAGGTCGACGCGAGAAGCCGGAGGTTTACCTGACTGGATTCCAGCTCCATGGTCGCTTCCTGAAGTCTGGACATATCCAAGATATCATTGACCAGGGACATCAGATATTTGGCCGTAGCCGTGGACTGTTTCAGATAACTCTCTATCTTCTCCCGGTCGTCCATATTCTGCGCCATCAGATAGTTAAGGCCCACCAGTCCGTTAAGCGGCGTGCGGATCTCATGACTTATCGTAGACAGGAAGCGTCCCTTGGCCCTGGCGTCCGCCCGGTCCTCCATGGACCGCAGTCTGGCCCGCAGAAGCAGTAAGAACAGCACGACGATCAGGATAAACGCGGCTGCCAGCGCCATCGCCGGATAGCGGTAGCGGTACAGCATATCGCCCGTGGTGAACCGGTACTGGCTCTCCATGGTCCCCTCGATGATATACATGGCCGTCTCATCTTCGGTCATCCGGGAAATGGCGTCGTCAAGCCGTTCGATCAGAAGCTCCTTCTGCCGCCATTCCGGCGAATCGTCCGTATGCTCAAGCGGCACTACCGCCGAGAAGCAGAGCCTGTCCTCCAGCCCCATGATCGGGATCACTTTCATGCTCTCATAGGAAGGCCGGTACAGCCAGTATTCCGCCACATACTGGTTCTGGATCAGCAGATCCGCCTCTCCCCGCTTCATGGCATTTAAGCAGGCCTCCATCGAATCGTAGTCGACCAGTTCAAAATTGGGAAATATACGGCCGAGCACCGTTTTGAGAGTCTGGGAGCCGGTTGAAACAGCCACCCTCAGATTCGCGTTGTAAGAAAATTCGACGCCTTCCCTTGCCACGATCACCTTCTGGCTGGACAGGTACGGGTCGCTGATCAGGATCCCCCTCGCGCGCTTGTTCTCCTCGTTATACTCCACGCTGGTCACCAGATCGAAGCCTTCGCTCAGCAGATAGTCATAAGTGACCGCACCGGTCGGAAGGGCCACGTACTCAAACTCTACGCCGCTCAGCTCAGAGACCCGATCCAGTATGTAGCGGGTAATGCCCCCCAGTTCGCCCGACTCGTTCATGTACGACACCGGCCTGCGGTCCTGGACATACCCGACCTTGTAGACGCGCTTCTCCAGCTCTTCCGCTTGCGCCTCCATCACATTCCGCCCAATACTGCCCACAATCAGTCCCATGACGGCGGCCAATGTGAGTATCCGTTTCCATACTCTGGCTATCATTCCTACCACCTTCAAGACAGTATTCTGATTCACATATTTTACCACCGAAACGGTGGAATTGTCAATATGCGTCACCGCATCTGATCAAAGCATCTGACCTGGGCTGTCACTGCATCTGATCGAAGCTGTCGCGGAGGATCCGGCAGGAATCCGCAAATTTCCGCTGCTCCTCCTCATTAAGCGTGATCTCCAGGACGCGCTGGATGCCGTTGCGGTTGATGATGCAGGGAACTCCCGCGAATACATCCGTCTGTCCGTACTCGCCGCGGAGCATGGCTGAAACCGTCAGGACGCTGTTCTCATCGCCCAGGATCGCTTTCGTGATCCTGGTCATGGCCATGCCGATCCCGTAATAGGTGGCCTTTTTCGCCTCGATGATCTTATACGCCGCTCCCTGGACCTCCTCCGCGATCTCGCTGAGCCGGTCCATGCAGACATCCTCGCTGCTGTCGCACAGCTCTGTGATGGGCTTGGTCGCCAGGAAAGCCTGGCTCCACGGCACGAACTCGCTGTCCCCGTGCTCGCCGATCACATAGGCGTGGACGTTGCGGGGATCCACATTCAGGTATTCGCCCAGCAGATAGCGCAGCCGGGCCGTATCCAGGGCCGTTCCGCTCCCGAGCACCCTGCGGGGATTAAAACCCGACAGCGCGTAGGTGATCCGCGTCATGATGTCCACCGGATTCGTCGCGACCAGAAAGATGCCGTTGAAGCCGGAAGCGGTCACCGGATCCACAATGGATTTGAACACCTTCGCGTTTCGCTTCAGAAGATCCAGGCGGGTCTCACCCGGCTGCTGGGCCACCCCGGCGCAGATCGCCACGATGTCCGCGTCCTGGCAGTCGCGGTACTCGCCCGCGTAGATGCGCATATGGGAGGAGGCAAACGCCAGTCCGTGGTTTAAGTCCATAGCCTCGCCCTCGGCCCTCTTCCTGTCAATGTCGATGAGTACCAGTTCCTCGCATACATTCTGGTTCAGCAGGCAGTAGGCGTAGCTCATGCCCACCATGCCTGTGCCTACCAGTACAACCTTCCGTTTTTCTGATCCTGCCATAATCAGCCTCCTTTATGTTCTGCTTCTAGTATCTCTGTTCTTTCCCGGAAATATAACTGTTCCCCGCGCAGATTTCTCCGGCAGCCGCCAGAACGCATTTCAGGCCGCGCTGGCAGCGCGGCCCGGCCGGTTCCGTCATTCGGTTGCATTCGTTCGTTCATTTTCCCGCATTCGGCCGCTCATGTGCCCGTATTCGGTCATCTGCCCGCATTCATTTATTCGCATGCAGTCTCTGACGCACGATCTCATAGGCCAGCACTCCCGCCGCCACAGAGGCGTTCAGGGAATCGATGTCCCCCTTCATCGGGATCCGCGCCGCCATATCGCAGTTTTCCTTCACCAGCTTGCTGACGCCGTCGCCTTCGCCGCCCACTACCAGGCCGATGGGTCCGGTCAGGTTCAGATCGTACATGAGCTCGCCCGCCATATCGGCGCAGACAAACCAGAGACCCTCCTTCTTCAGCTGCTCGATGGCCGCAGTCAGATTCGTCACCTTGGCCACCGGCGTATAGTTTAAGGCCCCTGCCGAGGTCCTGGCCACCGTGCCCGTCAGACCCACCGCCCTTCTTTTGGGGATAATGACCCCGTGGGCACCGGCCTGATTGGCCGTGCGGATGACAGCGCCCAGATTATGCGGATCCTCGATGCCGTCGAGCAGGATCACGAACGGCGGCTCGCCCTTCCTCCGGGCGTTCTCCAGGATATCCTCCACCGACGCGTACCCGTAGGCCGCCGTCTGGGCGATGACGCCCTGGTGGTGTCCGGTTTCCGACATCTGGTCCAGCCGCTCCTTCGCGACGAAATTCAGGATCACATCCTGCTTTCTCGCCTCCCGCAGGATCGTCTGGACCGGCCCGTCCTTGCAGCCGTCCAGCACATACAGCCTGTCTATGGTCTTGCCGGAGCGGAACGCCTCCAGCACCGCGTTGCGGCCCTCGATCATGGTCTGATTATCACTCATTCTCCGTCAAACTCTCCTATTCTCTCAAGCCCTATGCCTACCAGCTGCGCCAGCCGGTCCAGTCTCTCCGTCAGGTACAGATAACCCACCAGCGCCTCAAAGCCCGTGGCCGTGCGGTAATCGATCACCGAAGCGTTCTTGGCCCCGGACGCGGATTTGGCGTTGCGGCCTCTCCTATAGACCGCCTCTTCCTCCTCCGTCAGATCCGGCTCCAGAAGCCGGATCATCCGCGCCTGGGCTTCCGCCTTCACAAGACCCGCGTCATGGCGGTGCATCTTGCTGACCTGCGTGTTGCCCTGATTCACGACGCGGGTGCGGATCATCACCTCATAGACCGCGTCGCCGATATAGGCAAGGACGAGCGGCGAATACGCGGCGGGATCCACTTCGCGGAGATGGAACGTCTCCTTGAAATACGCCGGAAGGGACGAACTTCCGCTGCCCGCCGAAACAGTCCCTGCGCCCTCCTCCCGGCTCTGCCTTACGCTCTTCTCCACTTTACGCCTTCCCTGGTATCCTCCAGAATGATGCCCATATCGGACAGCTTCCCGCGGATCTCGTCGGCCAGCGCGTAATTCTTCGCCTTTCTGGCCTCCTGCCGCGCCCGGATCATGGCCTCGATCTCCGAGTCCAGCGCCTCGTGCTTCACCTCGGTAACAATGCCCATCACATCACAGAGCTTCTCGATCGTCTCCTTCAGATACGACACATACGCCTGGCTGCTGCCCTCATCCGCCGTGGAGTTGCTGAGCTTCACCAGCTCAAAGACGGCGGAAACGGCGTCGGCCGTATTGAAATCGTCGTCCATGGCGGCTTCGTATTTGGCGACCAGGTCCTTCGCCGCGGCCGCGTTCTCCTGCTCGGCCGCCGTCATGGATGCAGCGCCGGCGCCAACCGGCTGTCCGGCCGTCGCTGCCAGCGCCTTCTGCTGAAGCTCCGCCAGCTTCCCGACCGCCGTCCGAATCCGCTCCAGACCGTTCTTCGACGCCTCCATCAGCTCCGCGCTGAAATTCAGCGGACTGCGGTAATGGGCGCTCAGCATGAAGAACCGCAGCACCTGCAGGTCGTATTTCTCACTGATCTCCCGGACCGTGAAGAAATTCCCCAGGGACTTGGACATCTTCTTGTTGTCGATATTCAGGAAACCGTTGTGCATCCAGTACTTCGCGAACGGCTTGCCGTTGGCGCACTCGCTCTGGGCGATCTCATTCTCATGATGGGGGAAGATCAGGTCCTCGCCTCCGGCGTGGATATCGATCTCATCGCCCAGATAGCGCTTGGCCATGACCGAGCACTCGATATGCCAGCCGGGACGTCCCTCGCACCATGGGGACTCCCAGTAGGGCTCGCCCTCCTTCTTCGGCTTCCACAGGACGAAATCGTTGGGATCCTCCTTGCCTTCCTCGCCGGTCACCTTGATCTCGCGGAAACCGGACTGCAGCTCATCCAGGTTCTTGTGGGAGAGCTTGCCGTATTCCGGAAATGACTCCGTCCGGAAATACACGGTTCCGTCCGCGGCCACATAGGCGTGTCCTTTCTCGATCAGCGTATGGATCATGGCGAGCATCCCCTCGATCTCCTTCGTCGCCTGGGGATGGGTCGTGGCCGGCTTCACATTCAGGCCCGCCATGTCCTTTTTGCACTCGGCGATGAACCGCTCGGAGATCACGGACGCGTCCACGCCCTCCTCCAGCGCCTTGTTGATGATCTTATCGTCCACATCGGTGAAATTGGATACGAAATTCACCTCGTAACCTTTATATTCAAAATACCGCCTCACCGTGTCAAAGACGATCATGGGCCTGGCGTTGCCGATGTGGATATAATTGTAGACCGTCGGGCCGCAGACGTACATCTTGACTTTCCCCGGCTCCAGCGGTACAAATTCTTCTTTTCTCCTGCTCAATGTGTTGAATATCTTCATATCTGAAACGATTCCTCCCTAAACACTGTTCTGTACAGCTATGATCTGTTTTTATAACCATTTCTTTCGTAATGTCCATACCGCCGATCGCAGCTATCCCTCGCGGCGCGATCCCGTTATACTTCCGTCCTCTGACCGCAGCCGGGACACCCCGCGCACTGCGGCAGCGCTGCGTTCATCCTGTCATCATAACAGTAATCC
>CANQGA010000145.1 GCA_947600145.1 uncultured Lachnospiraceae bacterium
CAATGCAGCAATCTATCCTGCTTTTCCATGCCATCTCTACTCCGCCGGATCATCATCTAAATCCGGCTTCTCCGGCAGTGCCCGGCGTTCTTGTCGCAGTCTCAGTATTTCTTCGGTTGAAATGTTTGGTGTATAATCAGTGTTGTCATTCGATGCTTCAAGGGAATAGTTATCTTTATAAGCCATCCAGTTTTTGGCGAGGAAGATAAAAGTCGCTGGATTTAGCCGTCCACTTAAGGCTGCTTGCTCTATAAAACCTGCAACAAAACCTTTTGCCGCTTCAATTAACTGTTGTCGTTGCGGACTGCATTTAATCCCCCTAGACCAATTAAAAAGCGTCTGGCGGGAAATATGAAGCGAAAGGGCAAGTGTTTCAACGCCTGGCCTAAATGAATGCTCCTGACAAAACATAAAATACTGGTCGAGCCTATCTGCTACTTCCTGGTCTGTTTGTGGCTTCCCCATATCATAGAGTTGCCGTAGATTTGTTATAATCTCCTTGGCAGCCTCGCCGGGTATCGATTCCAACTGTCCCGGCGGCAAATTACTAGTTTTTCTCATAAATTTCGCTCCTTTTTTGTTATGTAAACCTTTTGGAAAAGGTTACGTTTTCCTATTCTTCAGAGTTGATTTCTTCTGTGATTTAGGCGAATGTTCATCTACCCTCGCCTTCTGCCTTCTCACTTGCGCCACCATCTGCCAAAACCCCGGCAGATCGCGGTATTTCTGCGCTTGTTCTATGTTGCTCATCTCCCTTCGCTTCAATCTGTCGTTCCCTGCTTGTTGTTCGCGCAAGCCGGTCAAGTTCATCCAAGGCAGCCACAAATAAAGCGACTGCAAATGACCCCTGAGGTAATGGACGATATGCGTCCATAAGTTTCCCGATCTCGCCAGTAATTTCGTCCCATGCTTTAGGATCATCCACATCTGGCGGCGGCATATGTGATTTGAAGAACGACCATGTATCTTCAAAAATCGACCAATATACAGTCCCTTTCATATCCATATTAGTTTCTCCTCCTTTATGAGAGAATTACGTTACAAAAAACGTTCGGAATTGAGAGATGTGCAAGTTGTGCAATTTTAATGTATGATATATATGGACTTAATTTTTTACATTTACATAATATTTTCACAGAATGCACATTTCCTCAAAAATCAATTAAACGGCAGTTCTTCTTCTGTAACGGTAATGAATTCATCTTCAGCAATCGAGTAGCCTCGGATGGCGTTCTTGACAGTTTTCCCGTCGACAGTAGCGGTTGCGGCAAATAATCCGCGGCTCTTTAATTCAGAGAAAAAATTCGATTTGTTTTCCACTCCGAACCCCGCATCATCGCACCATTTCGTATAGACATCATAAGCTTGTTTTGCGCTTATGTTTTGTCCTGGTGTTTTTATCAGGGTTTCATCAATGAATTTTCCCATCTTGTCGGAGTCAGCTGCATATTCCCGTGTCGATTCCTTGATGCTTTCCGGCGGTTCCAAGCCTTCCATCTTGTACTTAAACCACCCCTGAATCATCCATTGAAATATTCCGTTTCTTTCCTGTAATAATTTCTCCTTCAAGTTTTTATCCTGCTCAGCCTCAGAAAAATGTTTATTAAATGGCAGAACGCTGATTCTTCCACTTTTGAAAATGGTTAGATCATTTGCAATAGGCAGGTAATTCGAATTGAGAAACAGCTTAAATTTTGGCATGAATTCGAATTCGTTCTCATGTAAAAACCGCGCTGTTATGGTGTCGCGCCCTGTCATCGTTTTCAATAGGCTCGTATCAAGTAGCATTCGCTTCGGTGGTTCATTTGCAATAACTAGACGCACCCCATTCAATTTTGCGATATCTGGCGAAGCATTCCGGCTATCGGTGTTACGCTTGATTGCTAACGTTTCCGGGGAAATGGTGGTTGCGTAATCGCCCAAAATTGTTAACGCTGTTTCGCAAGCGGTACTTTTTCCATTACGACTTGTACTGCCGAATAAAATAAACATCTTTTCCTCTTTGGTACAACCTGTTAAAGAGAGCCCCAGCAATTTCTGTAAATAGTCGATTTTCCCCTGATCTTCCTGCATAATTTCATTCAACGAATTGATCCACAACGGGCATGTAGCCTCTGGATCAAAATTAACTTCGCATACTTTTGATAGAAGCAAGTCCGGATCATGTTCTAAAACTTTTGGTTCATTCCCGGATAGATCGACAACGCAATTTCGCGTATTTATCAAATAATCACCTTTGTCAAGTTCTGCACGGTCGATATATGACAGATCCCTTGAATCATTTAACATGATCGTCCTCGCCCGGTAATCCATTAACCGCGCCGTGTGCTTTAGATAGTCCATTTTCGACTTATCGTCTGTTTCAATAGCGGCGGCATATCTCACTGCGGCATCAGCCAAGAGTTTCGCGTTGCTTCGCGCTTTCATCCCCTCCACGTCTAACCGCCACCTAACCCCGTCGTAGGCCATGAAATCCTTGGCAATCGGACAATATCGGCTAATCTTTCCAAAAACTGCAGCATAGAGTTCCGCATTGCCGCGATCGTTCATAGGAAATCGATGAAAAGCGTCTAGTTGCTGTAATCTCGTTACAAGAACGTCAACCTCGCTGTTCGCGTTTTTGTCCCTCGTTGGTATAGACTTTTCTGTAACGGCTGGCTCCTGAATCATTACAAGAAAATCGTTCCTCGTATGATTCTGAAGGTAATCACTGACATCGCCGTGAGGCATAGTTGGCATTGGCGTGATGATCCGTGCGCTGGCGGCAATATCTTGAAGATCGCCCAGCACGGTTTTTGCTAGTTTCTGGCCGGGCACGTCATTATCTGCAAGAATGACCACATTGGCCCCTCTGAAAAGTTCCGCAAATTCTGGCAGCCAATCATTGACTCCCCCGGCAGTCAAACTAACAAATCCATTCCGGGTGAGCGTGTTTACATCTTTCTCGCCCTCCACATAATAAACCGTATCACCCTTAGAAATCGTTTGACGGACGGCCTGCAGGTCGCCGTACAATGCCGGTGCAAGCTGTTTCCTGCTCTTTCCACCAAACCCGTACTGAAAGCGACCGTTCCGTAAAATGCCGAAAAGCATTTTTTTGCCGGTAAGCCTAACTTTTGAAAACGCATATGCGCTGGTTTCAACATCATGATAATGGTAAATGGCTTCTATTCGTAGTCCCTCGCGATTCTCGATAAATGTCCTCCACGGTTCTTTGGTTTCGACTGTATCTTCAGTAAACAGATCGCGTTTCTTTAGTCCGACCGCCTTCAAGATATCATCCACCTCACACCCCGCGTGGCAATGAATCAGGGTGCCGCGTTCGCCTCGAGTGATCGTCAAAGAGGCGTGCGCGTCAGCATGGGCCGGACAAATGCACTGCGCTCGATTCGAGTACCTCTTTTTAACCTCAAAGCGTGAACATAATTCCTCGAACGTCATAACTGATCACTCCGAAACCGCATCTAAATATCGTTGGACTTTTGCCACGTTCCATAAAACTTTTCGACCAATTCTGATCTGTGCCTCAGCCGCCCGTCCAATCGCTGTTGCAGTAGTGCGCCCAGAGTTTGTCATTTTCATCAACCCGCTCGTATCGACGGTAACGGTCTCGTTCGTAATCTCATAAAATGTTCTTTTCCTCAATTTCATTACCTCCTTGACAAAACGCAGTGACGTGTGTTACAATATCCGATACAATAAAAGGTTTTTATCGGATATTTTTATCATACCATGGTGTTTTGTCTTGTGTCATTTCCGTTTTTATCCGATGTAAATACAAGGATTTTAACGGATACGTTTAGGAGGTAAGTATGGATATTATAAAATCTGAAAATGGCTGGTTAGACGTACACACTGAAATTTGCATTCCATATGGACAAATACTCATTGACATATACAATGAACAGAAAAAATTACTTAACGAAATAGACAATGCTATTATCGAATACTTTGATTTGAAATCTCATATGTTTCATGTAATAGGAGTTGACGATGGAGATTTGCCTAATAGCAGAAAAGATATTTTTGATTCAAATCCTGACATAGTTGCAATTATAATCCCTTTTGATAATGTGACAGCTAATCGTCTCCCGACAGAGTATACCTTTTCTGAGCAGTCTTTTTATAAAGGTAAAATGTACTATATACCTATATATAAATCTGATTTAGGTCACATCTTAAAGGATCCGAATAACTACAGCGAATTTTTTTACAGTATGAAGCACCAACGGAAATTTTTACGTTTGATTGAGCATTTATTTGACCAAGAAGAAGCTGCCTTCTGGAGATCGAAAGGTTATGCCGATTATGTCGCTTCTACAAAGCGAATTGTTGCGAGTTGGCTGGATCCAATGCCAATTAACACAAAAATATTGATATATAAAGGGGAATTTTATCGTTCATATGAGGTCGATGATGTTCATTGGCTGGTGTATGATGATATGGTTGAAATGCTTGAAAATAATTATAATTTGATTGATTGTCCTATTTGTAAAAAGGCTTTTTTAAGCACTGATAAAAAACGACATTTTTGCGATGAGTGTTCGAAAGATAAGAAATCTATTAAATATTACAACGATCAAAAACGCAAGCACAATCCAGAATATGAACATAAAAAAATACGTGATATGCTCAGGAATCATGTTTGCCATAGTAGAGAAGAACAATGTCTAATTGATAACGCTCTAGCAAGCTTTTCGAACGAGTCACAGTATTATCTTGATATCATAAACGGTCAAGATGTGGAGCTGTGTGAAAACTATGATTCAACAATAAAAACTGTGGTAGAGTATAAAGCATGGATAAACAAGAAAAAGGCAGAATATAAAAAAATGTTCAAACAGATTCGCGAAAAATAACAGCAAACAAATCACGTTTCATAAGATAGGCCGTCGTGTGTATTAGGCTCCAGGAGGAAATAACAAAAACCTCTTGCACTGTATTCCAGGATGTGTTATATTTGAATCACAGAGGGAAAGCCAGAGACACACGGCCTACCCCCAAATAAGTTTAAAGCATTACGACCCTAATGGGCCTGCCGTCACTATTGTGGGTAGTGGCGGCTATTTCTTTCCCCTGAAGATCTGATAACAAAGACCTACAAGGGCTACAATGAAGATACCTATCTGAATCAAGTCAGAGTATGTAATCATTGGCACGCCCTCCTTTCTTTCGTCTGGAGGGTTAGCCCCTCCGAAAAATGGAGGGTAGGCCGCCTTTATGCGCTCTGGTTTCCCATGTATCAGATTATAGCAGATTTCAGGCGATATCACAATATAAAGTTCCCTATCTATCTTCATTTCCGGGTGATATGTGGCATTTGTCGTAAAACTGTCGTAAAACTAAATAAGCATCCCGGACTGAATGTCTGGAAATGCTTATTTTTCAAGCGTTTTCTGAAATGGCATGACAGCTACTATTTGTATTATTTGTATACAAATTTATTTCCTTTCATTATATCGTTTCCGGCGCCTTCCTGCAAGCCTTTTCTTTGCGGCGCCGCGGTATCTTCATTCTGTCTGAAAGGAACCCCAGGACAGGAAAAAGCCCCGGGACCGCATCCCGAGGCTTTACGTGCGCGAGAGGATTCGAACCCCCGACACCTTGGTCCGTAGCCAAGTGCTCTATCCAGCTGAGCTACGCACACCTGTCTTTCCCGCTCCGATATCCCTGATATCTTCACAGCAACATATATTCTAATTCATGTTCCTGGGTTTGTCAAGTTTTTTTACTGAAAACCGCAAATAATTTTCACGGCTGTCCTGCGCCGTCCGCCGCGTTCTCCGCCTCCGCGGGTATCTCTGTCCCGGCCTGAACAACCTGGCCGGCCTGCGCCCTCTTCGCCTGGATCCGATGCAGGATATCCATAAATTCCTTCCCGGTAATGGTCTCCCTCTGGATCAGGAATTCCGCGATCTCATCCATGGCGTCCCGGTTCTCGGAGAGAAGACGCTTCGCCTCAGAGTAAGCCTCCTTCAGCATCCGCATGACTTCCTGATCGATCTCCGCCGCGGTGGCCTCGCCGCAGTTAAGCACCATGCGCCCGCTCAGGTACTGGTCTTCCTGGGTAGCCAGGCCGATCAGCCCGAACTTCTCGGACATACCGAACTGCGTCACCATGGCCCGGGCGATCTTCGTCGCTTTCTCGATATCATTGGCCGCGCCAGTGGTCACCGTATCGAACACAATCTCTTCGGAAGCGCGCCCGGCAAGGCTTACCACCAGCATGGCCCGCAGCTCTTTCTCCGAATTCAGATACTTCTCTTCCTCAGGCACCTGCATCACATAGCCGAGGGCGCCCATAGTACGGGGCACGATGGTGATCTTCTGCACCGGCTCCGCGTCCTTCTGAAGGGCGCTGACCAGCGCGTGTCCCACCTCGTGGTAGGAGACGATCCGCCGTTCTTCTTTGCTTAAGACGCGGTCCTTCTTCTCCTTGCCCACCAGGACTACCTCCACGGCCTCAAACAGATCCTTCTGGCTCACTGCCTGCCGGCCGTTCTTCACCGCCAGGATCGCGGCCTCATTGATCATGTTCGCCAGATCGGAACCCACCGCTCCGGAGGTCGCCAGCGCGATGGCCTCCAGGTCAACGGTCTCGTCCAGCGCCACGTTCTTCGCGTGCACCTTCAGGATATCCACGCGCCCCTTCAGGTCCGGCTTATCCACGATGATCCGGCGGTCGAAGCGTCCCGGACGCAGAAGCGCCGGATCCAGGATCTCCGGCCGGTTGGTGGCCGCCAGCACCAGAAGTCCCTTGGAGGAATCGAATCCGTCCATCTCCGAGAGCAGCTGGTTCAATGTCTGCTCGCGCTCGTCATTGCCGCCGCCGAAGCGGGAATCGCGGCTCTTGCCGATGGCGTCCACCTCGTCGATGAAAATGATGCACGGCGCGTTGTCCTGCGCCTGCTTAAAGAGGTCGCGGACACGTGACGCGCCCACGCCAACGAACATCTCCACAAAATCGGATCCCGACAGGGAGTAGAACGGCACATGCGCCTCGCCGGCCACAGCCTTCGCCAGAAGCGTCTTGCCGGTGCCGGGCGGGCCTACAAGCAGGGCGCCCTTGGGAAGCTTGGCGCCGATGTGGGTATAGCGTCCCGGATTGTGAAGGAAATCCACGATCTCCACCAGGGACTCCTTGGCCTCGTCCTGTCCCGCCACGTCCGCGAAGGTGACGCCCGTCTCCTTCTGCATGTACATCTTGGCCGTGCTCTTGCCGACGCCCATGACGCCGCCGCCCATACGGCGCATCATCATGTTCATCAGGAAGATCAGCGCGCCGAACATCAGAACCGTGCTCAGGATGCTCCACAAAGCCGTGTTCTGCTCGATCTGCTCATAAGTCACCCCGGCATCTTCCAGACGCAGCGTCAGCTGGTCGCCGCTCTCCATGCGGACCGTGGAAAATGTGATGACCATTCCCGGGATGGAACGCTCGCTCTTCAATGTAAAATAGATATCATTTCCCTCTACCGTGACCGATTCGATCTGGCCGGCCTCCAGGTAATCCAGAAACTCATTGTACGGGACCGTCGTCTGACGGTTCATGAAATTGCTCATCATCATGACGACCATCAGCGTGATCAGCCCCGCCGTCAGGATAATACCGAATATCTGGTTATAATTCGGTCCTTTGCCGTTTTGGTTATTGTGATTCCTGTCATTCATATGTTCATTCTCCTGCTCTGAACGTATCCCCGCCGCTTCGTGCGGATCCCTCTTCGATCTTCCTGTTCTGCGCCACCATTCTCCTGATCTTTTATCTGCCTGCTCAAAACATATCATTTCTATTATACCGACAGTTTCTCCATAAATCAAGAACCGAGCCGATAAAAATCCGGGGAAAAACTAAAAAAAATGTAAAAAAGTACTGGATTTTCCTGCCCGACCTGTTGTATAATGTTTAAGTTGTTTGTTTTA
>CANQGA010000146.1 GCA_947600145.1 uncultured Lachnospiraceae bacterium
TTTCAAGTGGAGGTTGGAGAAAGACTAATTTCTACTTGGACCCCTTAGAAGTGGAAGTTAACTTTTCACTTCACCGAAGATTTCTTTCGCTTTCTCATCTGCAGAAGTAAATTCCGTCTATGCGTTGAATTTACGTGTTTCCGTCCGCAGACCGCATCTCAGCCATCCGCTTCATACAAAGCAGATAATTCCGCTCTCTCTTCCCCGTCTCCGCCTGCATCCTGCGCTCCAGCTCCTCCGGGTCCGTCATCCAGTCCGGCCGCAGGATGCCCCGCAGCAGACAGCGCCGCATCTCTTTCAGAACCGGAACTTCCGCCCCCTTTCTATCGGTCTCCTGCCAAAGACCGGCAGCCGCTGCCTCGTAACTTTTGAATATGAAAACATTTTCCTGCATGTTATATGACAGGCTGCAGCTTGTTTCAGAGCCCTTATATTCCATCAGGAACGTACTGTCCTCCGCCGACTCCCTGACATAAAGATAATACAGGCAGGCCCAGGGTTTGTCTTTCCTCCGGCGCAGGATGCGGCCGATCCTCTGAATCCTCTGCCTGCTCATCGACGTCCCGGACATAACGATTCCGACCGCCGCGTCCGGCACATCAATCCCTTCATCCAGCGCCTTGCAGGCGATCAGGATCCGAACTTCGCCGTCGCGGAAGTCGCGAAGCATCCGCTTCCGAACCCGTTCCGACATGCGGGAATGATAGCTTCCGACCCGTCCGATACCGCCAAGCTGCAGACGCCGGCGCAATTCATCTGCCTGGCTGATTCTTTCGCAGAAGACCAGGATCTGCGATGCGGGATCCGTCCGGCGGATCAGTTCGCAGGCGCAGGCAGCCCGCGCCGCCGCGTTATAACTGACCGCCGCCCTCCGGTGGGACAGGCCCACATAAACAGCCGCCGGCGAATCCTCCCCCTCCCTGGCCGCCGCCCGGTTCAGGAAGCGAAAGAACGCATGCCCTCCCATTTCCGAAAGCTCCGGGTACCGCGCCTGAAGTTCGTAATAGAGCATTCCCATCCGGCTCGACAGCTGATCATACGCCCGGAGCTCGTCCGCCGAGAAAGACAGTCCGATCTGATATACGAAAAAACGAGAAACCGTTCCTTCCCGAACCGCCTCACGGAACCGGTAGCGGTAGATTTCCCTTCCAAGCACCCGCTCCAGAAAAAGTCCCTCTTCATCGAATCTCGGGGTCGCCGACAGTCCGAGGCAGTGATATCTTTCCGGGGAGAAAGATGGCTGCCGTATAAAATCGAAGATCTTTCGATTCTCGGCTCCGGTGTAATGGTGGCATTCGTCGGCGATCAGAAGCACATGATACCCTGCTTTCATATCCTCCAGAACATGCCGGGCCAAAGCATACCGGGCGGAATTGACGACATAGACCGTATACCCTCCGCTGTGCGCGTCCTTTCTCTGCCCGTTATAGATTCCGACTGCCGCCGACTGCGTCTTTTCATATTCCCGGACGGCCTTCGCCCACTGCCCGGCAAGGGATACGGTCGGCGTTACGATCCGGACGCGGAGCCGTCCCGGATATTTCTCCGAAAGCATGCATGCTCCTTCCAGGGCAAGCACCGTCTTGCCTGCCCCTGTAACCACATCAGCGATCCCCCGGTATCCGTTTTCTTTCCATTTCTTCAGGCATTTCCTCTGCCATGCGTACAGTTCCATCTGTCGGTATCCCTTCCGCGGCGCTGCGCTTCTTCCGTTCGGCCGACCTGCCGCGGTTTTTGCATCCGCGCCGCCGGTCCGTTTTCTTAATCCATTCTATCATATTCAAATCTCTGTGTAAATTCTTTCTGAGTCTTGTATAATCCTGCAAAATCAGCTATACTTAAGGCGATATACAGCGAAAGGAGAATCCCATGAATTACGAAGAGCTTTACGGCCAGCTGATGCCGTTGGAGAAGAAAATGAAAGACGCGGCCGCCGCCCTGCAGAAGCTGTCCAAAACCATCGCGCAGGATACGGAAAAGGGCGATCTGAAAAGCCTTGCGAAGGATCTGTCCCAGTTCGCCCAGATTCTTTCCGATCAGTCGTCGATCGCCGCCCAGGCGCAGGAGACAGCGTCCGGGTTCGACGGACGGGCATATTATGAGAGCGGAGACTTCGCGGCGCAGATGCTTCAGGCCTGCGCGGAACAGGGAATTGACGTCAAAGGCGAATACCCGGTCTATGAGATGTTCCCCTACCGTGTCCGCTTCGACACCGAGAACCAGGACATTTACCTCGACCGCAAGCGGATGCAGTGTATGCGCCCCGCCAATTTCGTCCAGACAGTAAAAGCCGGACAGGAGCGCCTGACGAAAGCGGCGTTCAACCCCGTCGCCTTCGCCGGAGAACTGTCGGAAGCTTATGATACCGCGCTCTTCAAATATAAAAAGCACAAAGGAACCGATATTTATCTGACCAACCTGTACAAATGCCTTGTTCCCATGAGCCGCTCCCGCAAGGAATACGACATGCAGAGTTTCGCCTTCGATCTGGCCCGTCTGTACATTTCCGGCGCCGATACTACGAAAAGCGGACGCCGCTTCCAGTTCGGCACCAGCCGCGAAAGCAGCAAGGCGATCCGCATTCTGGACGCGAACGGGAAAGAACAGTATCTGGCGACCTTATGCTTCTATGACGCAGAATAACCTTTCATTTATAAGGATAATGATTACAGAATATACGGAGGTGAAACCATGGACAATTCCAACGCGCAGGCGTTCCCCGGCTCTTCCCGGATAGAACCGGTACGGCTGTCCGCACTTTCTTCCGGCATCCAGTTTCTATCCGATTTCTGGGCGGAACACTACCTGGACGAATACATACAGGAAGGCGGCAGTAAGATCAAATTCATTACCGGCCGTCCCGGAAGCGGAAAGTCGCACTTTCTCAGGCTTTTCTCCCAGCTGGCGGAGGAGAGGAACTACAAAACCGCAAACTTTTCCGCAAGGGAAGTATGGCTCCACGATTTCAGGGAGATTTATCTGGAAATTCTGGATCAGTGCGGTCTTACGGACACACTGTCCGGCTGCGCTGCGGCGATCATCCGGAATATGGGTTATGATCCAAAGGATATTCCGGAAGGCATGACATTTATGGACTACCTCTCCCAACTGGATATGGGAGACGCCCTGACGCGCCGGGAGATCCGGATCCAACTCAAAGAAATGTTCCTGAATAACCCCCAGCTTGACAATAATTTTGCTCTGGCCTGCAGCCTGCTGACCGGCAGTATCCTTGGACATCCGATACTCGAGCAGCAGAACCGGGAACTGCTTCTGGCATGGCTTCACGGAGATAAGACCGTCAAGCTGTCTCTGCTTCGCTCCTTAGGGCTTTCCCCCAGCCGGATCACCCGCTACAACGCCCGCCACATGCTTCGCTCACTGGCAGAAGTCATTCACCTGGGCGGCGGGAACGGACTCATCGTCTCCATCGACCATCTGGAGATTCTCCTGAACCGCTCCAGTCTGCAGCCCATTCACTATACGCGGATGAAACGGGAGGACACCTATGAAAGCATCCGCCAGCTGATCGATGATATCGACAGCCTGAAGCATGTGATGTTCCTGTTCGCCTTCGACCGGGAGCTTCTGGACAATGAACTGTCCGGTATCAAATCCTATCAGGCCCTTTGGATGCGCATCCAAAACGAAATCACCGGGGAACGATTCAACCGGTTTGCAGACATCGTGGATCTGGACCGCCTGGCGATGCAGGAATATACGCCGGAGGTGCTGGCAGACATGTCGCAGAAAATACTGCTGTCCGCTTCCGGCCATACCGGCGCGCATCCGCTCTCCCTCGAAGAGGCAGAGGAACTGCTCGGCCGGGCGGTTACGGGCGGCGTGGGAATCCCGCGGCTGGTAAAAGCCGCGACTCTTGGAGGTGACGGCAATGTTTGATATGGAAGCGAGACGTGTGATCGAAGCCCTGCGCTCCGGCGTACCGTCCAGGGCGGTCGGACAGTATTTCTCCGAGGCGCGGCCTCAGATTATAAAGGAAATCTCCGGACGGCTGGGGCAGGTCTATGAAACCGGCGTTTCGGACGGCTTCATCATAACCGGCAAATACGGAGAGGGCAAGACCCACCTTCTGAACACCGTTTTCAATCTGGCGCATTCCAATAATATGGCGGTTTCCTACCTTTCCCTAAGCAAGGAAACCCCCATGGATAAACTGTATCTGGTCTATCAGAAACTGATCACAAACACCTACCTGCCCATGCGCCAACAGCCCGGCTTCTCACAGCTGCTGGACAATCTGACGCCGGGGAATCCGGCGGCCTCCGAGCTTCTTGTCTACGCCGCCAAGGAGCTGCAGACCGATAAACTATATTACCTTCTTCGCGCCTATATGGGGACAGAAGACCAGGAGGAAAAATTCCTTCTTAAGGCCGACCTGGAAGGCGACTTTATCGCCAACGCGGCCCTGAAGAAGATCTATAAACGCATTTATAATCAGACCGCCCGATTCAGCGCCAATTTCAGCAAGACGAAGCACTGCTCTGATTATTTCGCTTTTATGAGCCGGTTTTTCACCAAAATGGGCTGTCAGGGGTGGGTGATCCTTGTGGACGAAGCGGAACTGACGGGGCGCCTCGGCAAAAAAGCCCGTCTCCGTGCCTACGAAAATATGGCTCCTTTCCTCTTCCCGCAGGCGGAGATGCAGTCCGTATTCACCGTATTCGCATTCAGCGCTTCCTACATCGAAGATGTGATCGACGGCAAGCACGAATACGACAATCTGGCCGAACTGTATCCCGAACATCCGGAGCCCTGCCGGTCCGTTCTGAATGCGCTGGTCAAAGCCCCGCAGCTGCTTCCCCTGACAAAGGATGAGATCGCGCAGGTTCTTGACGGCGTCCGTCAGTTCCATGGCCGCGCTTACGGCTGGGATCCCCAAATCTCCACTGACGCGCTTCTGAGAGCCGCCCAATCCGGCGGATTCCTGCTGCGCACGCGGATCCGCGCCGCCATCGAATTTCTGGATCAGCTGTACCAATACGGCAGCGCCGGAGACGTAAAGGTAGGTTCCCTTACAGAGGGAAGCTACGAAGAGGATGTTCCTTCTCTGGAAGGAAAGATCTGACCGGCATCAAACGATCCGCGATGCCGCTGCTTATCATGCTTTCGGAACCAAAAAGAAGACCCCCGTCCGGCCTGTCTTTAGCCGCCGGAACGGGGGTAAAGTTCCCCCGGAACGTCAAAAGCCCGCGAACTTTAATGTTCACGGGCTTCCTAAGCTCCCCGAGTAGGACTCGAACCTACGACAGCGCGGTTAACAGCCGCGTGCTCTACCACCTGATACGGTTACAACCGTAAAATCAGGGATAAAATATGTGCCCCAAACGGCACGAGGAGACTTTTATCTGTTCAGGTCGTTTCCGACCTTCATTTTCAACGGAGATCAGTGTACCACGAATATGGCTTTCCGTCAAGAGAAAACTTATGTTTTTTTTACGGTTTTTTTCGTCCCTGATCCAGATAAAATACATATGATATGAATTACAGACCGAAACGGCCAAGAATGATAGAGCAAGGCGGGGGGATCTCCCCGCCTATCAGACCGGGACGCGTTCCTTCGGTTTTTCTTCCAGAAGCATCCCATCCGCCCATTCAGCACAGAACTGCTGATAGGTCATATTCATCTCTACTGTGATATTATACTCTCTGTCTACTTCGATGCGGTTGAACAGATGTCCGGCGATCATCTTCTTCTCTTCCATCGACGCCGCGTCAAATTCCTCCGCCCAGCTCTTGAACTGGTTGTAAGCCGGGGAGATTTTGTCCACCCCCTGCTTCTTCCTTGCCTCTTCCTCTTTCAGGCTGGAAAGTTCCTTTTCAGAATCAGAGATCCTTGTTTTCAAGATCCCTATCGCCTGGGAAAGATCTTCCGCAGTGTAGACGCTGTCACCGATAAGGCTCTTCCCGATCTCCAGCTGGAGTTTGTCGAGCTGCGTCCGGCTCTTCCTCAGTTCCATCTCCAGCTTCCTCTGCTTCGCCCGGTTCCCGGCCATCTGCCTTTTGAACATCTCCTGGATCCGGTCTTCCTCGGGTGCCCCAGCCATGCTGGAGAAAAGCTTCTGCATAAGTCGGCAGACCTTTTCGTCCACCTGGTTCGCCTGATACGTCACCCGTCCGTCACACTCTACCAATTTGCGCGCTTTGTGGTAACAGCAGTATTTCAGCTGGTCCACCGCATAAACGCTTCCGTCCGCCCTCGTGTAACTGTCCTTATACCTCATGGTCGTCATCCTGCCGCCGCAGTGGGCACAGAATACATTCCCGGAAAGCATCGCCGCACTCTTGGTCTGCATCGCAATGTGCCGCTTTTCCTCATTCGCGTTGTTCCTCTGCTCCAGTATATAAAGGATCTTTTCATAATCCTCTTCACTCCTGATCTGCAGCGCTGCAAGCGCCGGAGAAGTCGAACCGTCCTCCAGTCTGCCGCAGTAATAAGGATCTTTCAGTATCCGGCTGATCTTGATGCTGGTGAACTTCCCGCCATTCTTCGCCTTATACCCATGCTTATTCAGGTAATCCGCCAGTCTCCAGGAACCGTAACCCTTGTTGATGGTCATATCATCAATCATGGCAAGAACCTCACGCTCATCCGGATCGATCTCATACTTCCTGATCTTCTGGTTTTTCCGGTTCACCTGCCCGCTGTCCGCCAGCCTGTATCCAAACCGGATCGGACCGCCGGTATAAAGGCCGTCCATGATCATCTGCTGCATCTTGTTCCTGATGCGGATAGAAGTCTTCTCACTCTCTCCCGATGCCTGCCAGAACCGGATATAGTTGGTCAGCTTGTCAACATGCGTTTCAAACCTCTGCTGCCCCTCCTGGCTGCTCCACACCTCTATCCCGTGCTTCACGAACCATTCCACAATGAAAGGCGTCTCGTCATCGATCCTGCCGATCCGGTCAAACATAAACACCAGGAGCACATCAAACTCCCCCTTGAGCGCCGCCTCCTTCAGATCCTGGATGGCATCCCGGTCCTCGGCGGATACCTTGTACCCGGACACGCCCATCTCGGAGAACTCCTTTACAATCTCCCACTCATGCTGCCAGCTGGCAAATTCGTGGCAGGCGTTCTTCTGCATCGGAATGTCCGCCTGGTTCTTATCATTCTTGTCCACCTGCTTTTTCGTAGACACTCTGTATAGCGTATAAACCCGTTTCATAACGCCACCTCCTGTACCGCCATATAAATATGTAGAAAGTCGCGTTACTTTGGCCTGTATTCGATTTTCAAGGTGCGTCTGTCCGGGTTCCCGTCAGCAGGGTATCCCGTAAATGCATTATAACGCCACTCCCCTGAAAATGTCAGCGCCCTTTTTTCAAAAACCACGACTTTTTCGGATTCTCTTCAATCATCTCCCGCACCCGTCAGCAGGGCCTGCATCCGCTCCTCATAGGACGCCGTCAGGATGTCCCGTATTTTACCTTTGACATCATCCGACTCCTCACTTCCAAACCGCACAACCACCTCATCTTCTCCCAAGCGGATCCGCAGCTCCGGAGATTTGGCAGGATTCCCACTCGTCCTTATACCTGATTCCGTCTTTTTCACAGGCATGCACCTCCTACGTCACAGGCAAAGAAAAAGCTCCCATTTTTACCCTCCGAACAAAAAAAAGATTTTCCCCGTCCAGGTGTGATTTTTCTCTCACATTCCAGACAAAGAAAATCCTGTGCTTCAAGCCTCCGAGATTAAAAACGACCGATAGAGATTCATACCAGGCGCTTCTTCTTATTATATTCTCAATTTTAACCAAAAATTTATCTAAATCTACTCATGAACACGAAATAGATTAAATCTGCATGGGATTC
>CANQGA010000147.1 GCA_947600145.1 uncultured Lachnospiraceae bacterium
AAAATAGCCGCCGCCGATGAAAGCTGCGTCCCGCTGCCGAATATCGCTGCAATGTCCTCGGAACTGTTGATCACCGCAGGAACCGCGATGGTCGCGGCCATGATGGCCAGAAGCTGCTGAATTGCGAAGAGGAGTATTTCTCCCGGCTTCGGTCTGTCATTGATGTCGTAGATCAGATTCATCTCTTATTCCCCCTTTTCTTTCCGGATATTTCCATGCAATCAGGGCGCCGGTGACGCCCTGATCGTACTTCCAATGAGAAAATATACCATCCGGACCGGAGAATGTCAATAAAATGCCGCAATTTTACGGAAAATTTGCAGAAATTTTCGCGAAGCGGTCTGTAGCCTCTGTCCTGTCCCCATTCAGCCCCCTTCGCCTGCCGCCAGCTCCGTAAGCGTCCGGTAGAAATCCGGGTATTTCTTCGCGAGCCGTACAGGCATTCCGTTCCGATCCAGAAAGCAGTGCTCCGAATGCGCCTCGCAGACCTCCTGCCCTTCCGCGTTCGTCATCCGATAATCCAGCTTCAGCTTAACGCCCTTAAACTCGGCCACCGAAACCTGAATACTTTATTATAATACGAACGCATGTTCTTGTAAAGTTTTTTCCGCGGAATATTGGGAAAGAGCTTGTCCGGACGGCATTTATGTTTGCTTCCTCATATGGTCAGGCAGTCCCCGTCGTCCGGGAACTCCATTTTGCAGGGAAGCATCCCCGCCAGGGCCCGCAGGACGTCATATTGCCCCTCCGGCCACACATGGATCACGATCACGCGCCGCGCCTTGCAGTGCTGCAGGCGTGCCGCCAGGTTTTCCGCCGGGAAATGGGCGCATTCCACGACAAATGCATCCACTGCCTCCTCCTCCAAAAAACGCGGATAATCAATGTTTCTGTCAAGATCCCCTGAAATATACAGTTTCTTTCCCTCCGCTTCCAGCAAATATCCGTAAGCCGGACGGTTTTTCAAATGCCCTGTGGGATAAGCTGACACGGCAGTCCATCGATCCCGGTAAACCTCCCCCTGTTCCATGCGATGCATCCGCACTCTTCCGCAGCCGTCATTGCCTTCCGCGCGCAGAAACCTCTGGACGCTGTCCATTCCCTCCGTTTCCGGGAAATAAACATCAAAATCCATTTCCTTAAAGTATCCGCATGGGCGGGAAAGCAGCCCGAAGATCCCTTCTATATGATCGCTGTGCATATGCGTGATGAAAACCGCTTTTAGTTTCCCAAGGCTGTAGCCCATTCTCAACAGACAGTCCATAACGGGAGCGCCCGCGTCAATGATATAGCCTCCGTTCTCCGTATCCACCAGCATACTTTGGCAATACCTGCCCGGCGCCTGTACGCCATGGCTCGTCCCTAAAAATGTGATCTTCATTTATCCCCTTTCCCGGCTCCTGTACTGGGCCGGCGATACGCCGTAATAGGCTTTGAATTTCTTGGCAAAACTGGCTCTGTCGATATAGCCCACGTCAGCAATGATCTCTTTTATCGGTTTCTCCGTTCCGGACAACAGTTTTTTTGCCTTTTCCATACGCAGCTGTGTCAGATAATCCAAATAGTTGACGTCCATTTGGGCTTTAAACAGCTTGCTCATCTGGGTCTTCGATAAGCCCGCCTGCGCCGCGACCTCTTCCAGGGAAAGATCATAACGGCAATAATTTTCCTGCACATACCGCACCGCTTCTTCCAGCTTTTCCAGGCGCCGGTCCGCGCCGCAAAGGATCTGCAGGATTTTAAGGGCCTTCTCATAAAACGATTCCCCATCCACAGGATTCAGGGCCTGTATCCTGTGCATCAGCTGGGTATCCGGTTCAAATTCCACATCTCGTATCGCCAGGAGCATGGACTGGCGGATACAATAGCGCAGATACCGCTGTCCCTCTGCATCCGCCGTGCCTGCAAGCAGCTTATCCAAATTTTCCCGGGCACGTTCCAGATCCCTTTGCCCAAGGGCATCCAGGAACCCTTCTAAGAGCCCTGACTGCCGCTCGTCCAGCCAGTCTGACGGGGAACTTAAATACCTGTCCCAGCATTCGGCTTCTCCCTGCCCCTGCGGCATTGCCTTTAAAAGAGCCATGGCCTCCAGATAAGCATAGTTGGCCAGCGAAAGGCTGTCGTACATCTGGCTGAACGCAAAACATCCGGCAGGAATCCCTGCCGCTTCCAGCTTTCCGCGGAGGATGTCAGCCGCCGCCATCCTCTCCTTACAATCAGGATCCAGGTTGGGGGCTTCTCCCAAAAACAGCACCAGCCGCCGTCCTCCAATTTCCCCGTCGCAGTACAGCAGGCCGTCGAACAAAGGCTCCAACCGCCGGATCTCCGCCTTTTCCTTCATCAGGACGCCGCATATATAATAGTATTCCTCACATCGCTCCAGGCCGCAGGCTTTTAAGAGCTGGCAAATATCCTCTGATTTCGTAGCCAGCCCATGAAAAATGGCTGCGGCGACCTGCCGCCGCATCGCGTGGCGGTACATCTGCGCGTCCTGCCCCATCTGCTCGCTTTCCTGACGGGACTGTTCCATCACCAGCCGGATATAGTCAAATTCGTCCATGAACTTCCCTTTATCCGGGCCCGTATAAGGCATAGGGCGCACATTCCCGACCAGCGACTGAAAACGGTTCCAGCGGCAGTAGCTGAACGCAAACGACAATAAAGTAGACAGCAGGATCCCGAGCGCCAGCAGCAGGATATTTCCCACTTGGAACTCCTGGAGCTGTTTCCGGGATATCCGGGGATCAAAGTAAAGCGTCATCTCCATTTCCCCTGCTGCCCTGGACAGGGCGGCTTCCCGGTCGGAATCATGCCATGCTTCCGGGGCTTTGTTCCCCACAATGACCTCGTTTCCATCCGTGATCTGGAACCATACCTTTTCTTCGCCGACAGACAGACAAAACAGAGAAGGGCAATCCAGCGCATATGTCTCCAACAGCTCGCGCACCCGCTCGACAGGCACCAGAAAATTGACGCTGAACTGGAAGCCCGGCGCATATTTCCGGATCGGGATATGGTACATCAGCAGACCGCTCTTCCCATCCGTATCTAAGAAAAAAACCGATGGGGATGCGGCGGACATTGCCGCCGCACCCCTCTCCGCACCGCTTTCCGTGCAATCCATCGTATTCCGGAAGTATGTACGGACATTGACGATCCCTCTGGACGTGTAAAGCTTTCCAACGCCATAGTAGACCGCGACATCTTCTGTCCGGGGATTTGACATATCCATATAGCCGATCTGGCTGATCGCCTGCCGAGCCCTGGCCGGATCTTCCAGGACATATGCCGGGGACAATTCCCATATTTCCCCCATCCCATTTCCCTGTCCGCGGAATTCTTTAAACCAGGCATCCAGTTCATCCGAAATATTTGTCAGAATTGCCTGCATCCGCTGTCCTTCCTGCCGCTCCATACGCTCAAACGCATGCTTTTCGATCAACAAGCTGCTGCACAGCAATGGAATCAACACGCCAAGATACAGGATCAGGATCCGTCCGATCACCCTGGTTTTCGCCGCCATATCCTTCCTCCCCCATAGTCATCCGTTTTTCACAAACTGCCCTCGATCAGATTTACCGGCTGGCAGCGGCCCTGTCCTGCGCAGCCTGATAAACCGGCTGAATCTGCTCCCAAAAACTGCTGATCTGCCGGACATAGCTGTCCCACTCTGTATCGATATCCTTTTCCCCTGCAATAAACTGGGCCCGGAACTGCCGGATCAGAAGCTCCATATCCGTCTGCGGCTGGCTGATCTCGTCCGCCTCCTCCAAGGAAAGCGGCAGCGGCTGATAAGAAGCATATATTTCCTTGTCAACCTGCTTACGGATCATATTCTCATAAAACCCGGAATACATACAGCCATTGTCGGGGCCTTCATCCAGCAGCGCTTCCAGCTCCCCGTCGGACAGGCCCTCCACAAATTCCCGCGAGGCATCAACAGACCACAGATCCAAAGCGTTCACGATTTTGACCTCCTGGGTCTCCCATTCCTGGGCAGAAGCGTATTTGGATTGATCCCAATAGCCATCATAGCTCACGCTCTGGTAGCCGCGCTCGTCCGTGACATAATCAAAGGTCTCGCCTTCCACGCCGGACAAAACGAAACGCCGCCCTTCATCCGTGAACACATAATCGATCAGCCGGCAGATCGCTTCTGGATATTTCGTTTTCGCGCTCACCATAACGCGCGCCGCAGCCGTATACGGGGTCTGGTCTGTATAAATAGGCTCGTCCTGATATTCCGATGTCATCGCGCACAGCCCGTCGTAATCTTTATAAATTCCGTAATTGGATCCCATGACAAGGTTGATCCCGCTCCAGCTATGCCAAAATACAACCTTTCCGTCGGCAATTTTGGATTCAAATTCATCCGTGGTCTGGATAAAGGTTTCATGGTCCAGAAGTTCTTCCTCCCACAGCCGGTTCATATAGGTTAAGAACGCCCGGTATTTATCGCTGAGGTTCTCCAGATTGACCTGCCCCTGTCCGTCCACGGACATTACCAGCGTGTTCTCAACGCCGGTCAGGCCGAAAGCATTTCGGATCGTCAGAATGCCGCGCTGTCCGCTCTCCCCTCCTATCGTAAGGGACAAAGGAATGACATCCGGATCCTGCTCTTTAATGGACTTCAGGACATTATAAAAATCCTCTGTCGTCTTAATATCATCGACGGAAAAACCATATTTTTCTTCGTCTGCCTTGGACACGAACAGCGAATACCACCTTGGCCCTACCTCATTGACCTTATCCAAGGAGTAGATGCTGCCGTCCGACGTCGTATGGTAAGCCGCGTACTCCGGATGGCTCTCCAGATACTTCGCCAGATTCGGCATAACATCCAGATAATCCGAAAAATCAAGCAGGTAGCCATCCGCCCCATCCATATTGGTGGATACCTTGCTGACGTTGAGCTGCATCATCAGGTCCGGCAGGCTGTCCGAAGCGAGCATCGTCGCATACTGCGTCTGCCAGGTGGCCGCATCCGCGTACGTGGTGCAGTTCATCTTAATCCCCATCATCTCTTCAACCTTTTTAACGAAATACGTATTTCCCCAATCCTTCGTCGGCCCCTGTACTCCGGCCACTTCAATTGTAATGGGTTCCTTGACAATTGGGAAGCCCTCTTTATTATAATAAAGCTCCTCCACTTCCGCCGCTGTTTCCGCGGCCTGCGCGCTTTCCGCTGGGGCCTTTGATTCTGTGGACTGGGGCGTTTCGGCGCCTCCCCCGGCGTCCGGCGTGCCCTTCTGCCCGCCGCAGCCCGCGACGGATATGCACATCACCGTGCCCAATAACAATGCTGCCAGTTTCTTTGATCTTTTTTCCATGATTGACCTCCTAAAATATTTTGCTCTGTCCCTTTCCAGATAAACTCTGGCCGTTTAACACTGCTTTATGCTTTTCAGCCCTTTACGCTTCCGATCATCACCCCCTTTGTAAAATATTTCTGGATAAACGGGTAAACCGCCATCATGGGGGCCGCGGATACGACGATTACCGCATACTTGATCATATTGGCCGTATCCGCCTGTTTTATCATAACGGCCATCTCCTCCGTCGTATAAGCAGCACCTCCCTGCAGTGCCTGTGCCATAAACTGCCCCTGCGTTAGAATCTCCCGCAAAAACACCTGCAGGGGATACAGCGCGCGGTCACGGATATAGATCATCGCATTAAAATAAGCGTTCCAATGCCCGACCCCGTAATAAATCGCCAGCACCGCCACGATCGGCGCAGAAAGCGGCAGCACGATATGTACGAACGCTTTCGCATCGCTGCACCCGTCCAGCCAGGCGGCTTCCTGCAGCTCCCACGGAATAGTATTGGCAAAAAAAGTGCGAGCCACGATCAAGTTATAGACGGATACGGCGCCCGGCAAAAGCAGCGCCCAGCGGGTATTGACCATCCCCAGATCATTCAGGTTAAGATAGCCCGGGATTAGTCCGCCGCTGACATACATGGTAACCATGAACAACGCCAGCAGCACGCCCCGGCCGTACAGGTCCCGCCGCGACAGCGCATAGGCGCAGGGCAGCGTGACCGCCAGGTTTATCAATGTCCCTGCCACCGTGTAAAACACAGTATTGGCGTACCCCACCCAAATTTCTTTATAATGGAATACATACCGGTAAGCGCTGAGCGAGGGCCGCACCGGCCATAATACCATTTCTCCGCCCGCAACTGCCTTCGGGTCGCTGAACGAAGCGCTGGCTACATACAGCAGCGGATATAACATCAATAAAAAGTAAACCGCCAAAACAAAATACACGATGCCAAGGAAAACCCGGTCCCTGAGTCCGATTTTCATTCTATGCTTTCTTTTCATGCCTGATCCCCCTACCACAGGCTCGCATTGGTCAGCCTGCGGGATACCGTGTTTGCGACGACAAGAACCGCGGCGTTGCATACGGAATTGAATAATCCGGCCGCTGTGGAAAACGAATAATCGTAATTGACGAGCCCCATCCGATATACGTATGTAGAAATAACCTCCGAGCTTTCCTGGTTCAGGCTGTTCTGCAGCAGCAGCACCTTTTCATACCCTACGCCGAGCAAGGAGCCGCACTGCAAAACCAGCATGACAACGATAGTGGGCACCAGCACGGGAAGATTTACATAAAGTATCTTCTGCAGCCGGGAGGCCCCGTCTACGCTGGCGGCGTCCAGCAGCGACTGATCTACGCCGGAAAGCGCCGCAAAATAGATGATCGCGCCCCAGCCGGAGCCCTGCCATACGCCGCTGAGCACATACACCCATTTGAACATGGACTGTTCCTGCATAAAAGCCACCGGCTCGCCCCCCATGGCCCGGATCAGAAGATTGATAATGCCGTGGGACGGGTTTGTGAACAGGATGACCATCCCGCACAAAACCACGGTGGAAATAAAATGCGGCGCATAGGACACGGTCTGGAAAGTGCGTTTCACTTTTTCACTCCCCAGTTCATTCGCCAGCAGGGCCAATAAGATCGGAACCGGGAATCCGACAACCAGGCTGAGCACGCTCAAAGTCAACGTGTTCCTGAGGATGATCGGGAACCAATAGGAGCCAAACAGCCTTCGGAAATTTTCCAGTCCAACCCACGGGCTGCCCCAATAGCCCTGCCGGAAGCTATACTTCTTAAACGCAATGATGATGCCGTACATCGGCTTATAAGAAAAGACCAGGATTGCCAGAATGGCCGGCAGCATCATAACATACAGCTGCCAATGCGCGCGTATCTGCCGCAACGCTGTTTTTTTGGTTTTGACAGATTTCAAGAATCAATTCCTCCTTCCCTGCGATTGCACGATCCGTCTGCCGGTTTTATCCCCTCGCCAGCCTAAGTATATAAATTTATAGATTTTTTGTAAAGAAGTGAAAATTTCCAGACTATTTTAGGCAAAAACCACCACATATGATAAATACAAATTGTTGATGCCTCTTTCCAGATTTTATAGAGATGATTTCGGATGACAGAATGAAAAAATGGGCTTGACAGCCCACTGTTTCAAAAAAAGAAGACACTTCATCTTCTCCCGATAAACCGCGTCCCGACGTTCTTCCCGTCCACGATATCATACAGGCTTTCCGGCTTCGCGCCGCTTGTGATGACCATGTCGATCCCGGCGTCCGTGGATATCTTCGCCGCGTGAAGCTTCGTCTTCATGCCGCCGGTCCCCAGGGAACTTCCGGCCCCCTGGGCCGCTTCCAGGATCTGAGGCGTGATCTCGCGCACGACCTCGATCCGCCCCGCGCTCTCATCCTTTCGGGGATCCGCGGTGTAGAGTCCGTCGATGTCCGTCAGAAGCACCAGAAGATCCGCCTCCACGGAC
>CANQGA010000148.1 GCA_947600145.1 uncultured Lachnospiraceae bacterium
GCCCATACCAGGGAAAGCGTACTTAACACCGTGTAGAACTCCGCCTCTTCCACCGTGACCATATTGCTGAAAACGATGAGCGGGAACTGGATCAGCGGGTAGGGCGTCATCGCGTAGCAGGAGGCCATATAGATCTGCGACAGCCGCCCTTTTCCGTCGAACAGCGTCGTCAGACCCCAGTTGCCTACGCACCACAGGGCCAGCGGGAACAGAATGCTGGCGATGTAGAGGAAAATATTGATGCGGTCCCAGTTCACCCGCACAAAGATGAAGCTGGTAAACTGAAGCTGCATGATCCGCGCCAGCACCGTCAGAAACAGGATCGTGTTGGCCGCCGCGATCGACCCGCGCTTCTCATGGGTCAGGTCCCAGAACCCGTCCAGAGGATGGGTACAGCAGTACAATGCGAAGCGCAGCGTTGACAGATAATGATTCGAATGGATTTTCTCTTTCAGCGTCGCTATCATGACTGCCTCCCTTTCTTTAACTCGAAGTAATCCGAAGTGTCGATCTCGTGCTTGATCTTCCGGATCCGTCCGACCAGAAGCGGTACGCACAGAACCGCGAACAACAACAGGAAGATGATCAGGATATGTTCCTCCACCCACTGCTTGCGGTACTGCTTGAACGCCTTGGAATAGTTGTCTTCGTCGTATTTTAACTTGAAGTAGTCCATGGCTTCCTTATACCGTCCCTGCCGCAGAAGCGAGCGGCCGATGCCGATGTAGGCCAGGTCGCAGTTGCCGTTTAAGTCCATGACCTTCTGCCAGGACTCGCCGGACTCCGTATAGTATCCGTCCTGGAACTGCTCGATGGCCTGATAGATCAGGCTGCCGTACTCCGTGGGCGTGAACAGGGTCAGGCTGGCGTCGATGGAATCCAGTACCAGCAGATCGTGTCCCATATGTTCGAGTGCCGCCGGCTGGCGGAAATAGCCGTCCATATTGCCGGCGCCGCCGAAGGCGTAGAGCATCCGGCCCTGATCGTCGTAGGCGAAAAGCCGGCCCCTGGTCTTATCCAGACCCACATAGACCTTGTTATCCATGGCCGTGATATCCACGAAGAGCGACGGACCGTTATAGCCGCCCGCGTCGTCCCACTCGATATCGCCGATCACGTACCAGTCGCCGTTCTCGATCAGGATGTCGTTGCCCAGCATGTTCAGACGCCGGATGGGGTCGGCCGCGCCGGAATCCAGATCGTCCTCATTCACGTTCATCGTACAGACGAAGACGAAGCCTTCCGGATCGATATAGACATTGTCATACTCCGTGGGCACGAAGGATTCCATCTGCGCCCTCTGTTCCTGGGTCGCCAGCTTCTTCCAGATGTAGTCCGTCCAGTCGTAGATGACCTTGGTGGCTCCCACGAACCCGGAGAACTGGCCGTCATTTTCAAACTTGATCAGGCCCTGGTTCACATTGGTGGCGATGCAGTAGACTCTTCCCGCCGTATCCACGGAAAGCTTGGTCGGCGTAAAGACGTCCTTGTTGCTGAAGTTGGAATCATCCGGTTTCGTGAATTCCATGATGTAGTTCAGATCCATATCCAGCTTCAGGATCCTCTGGTTGCCGCCGTCGCAGATGAACATGTAGCCGTCGTCCGTCACATCCACATCCGTGGGGCCGGAAAATGTATTGGGCTCCGCCCCGCTGAAGCTGTCGATGACGCGGGACAGCTCGATGGTATCCTGGTTCACGCGCTTCAGTTCCAGGATCCGGTTGTTGCCGGTATCGCAGATGTAGATCATATCGCCGATCACGTTCAGGCCCTGGGGGCTCTGAAGCCTTCCCTCAAGTCCCATATCCACGGCGGTATACACTTTTTCAACCGTATAAGCGTCGGGAGAATACTGTACATCCCCCCAGTAATCGTAATTGTAGGTATAGCCCTCGTCCGCAAGCGCCGTCATGGCGGAGGCCAGGGTGAGAAGCATACCGATCAGTAACGCGCCAAATCGTCTTGTCTTCTTCATCTTCCACCTCCGTCATTCCTTCAGTCCGGAGCTGGCCATGGTCTCCAGGGTCTGGCTCTCGGAAAGAATGAAGGTTATGATCGGCACGATCATAACGACCACAGTGACAGCCGCCGCCTGCCCGGTACGGGCGATACCGCCGCTCTGGATCTGCTGCAGCGCGTAGACCAGGGTCTTCTTCTCCTCGGAGTAGATGAAGGTCGCCGCCCGGTTGTTCCACAGGCTCTGCACGGAGAAGATGATCAGGGTCAGCCACGCGGGCTTGACGTTCGGCATAACGATCGTAATGAAGATCTTCCACAGGCTGGCGCCGTCGATCTGCGCCGCCTCGATGAGCGACATCGGAAGTCCCTCCATGAACTGCTTCATCAGGAAGAGTCCGATGGGCGCCGCGAAGGCCGGAACGATGATCGCCCAGTAGGTATCCACCCAGCCAAGGGCGTTGATGATCAGGTAGTTCGGGATGGCCGTTACGTAGCCGTTGAACATCAGGGCTACGACGACGACATTGAAAAATGTCTTCCCGCCCGGGAAATCGTACTTAGCCAGCACGAAGGCTCCCATGGAGCAGATGATCAGGTGCCCGGCCGTACCGACTACCGTGATAAATACGGTGTTGAACGCATACCTGGAGAAGGTCACCCAGGACTTGCCCATCGTCACGAACAGATCCGAGAAGTTGTCGAGCGTCGGGTTCTGCGCGAACAGCTTCGGCGGGAACATGAACAGCTCGTCAAGCGGCTTTAATGCGCTGTTGACCGCGAACACCAGCGGGAACACCATGGCCAGCGCGACCAGCACCAGGAACAGGTAGACAAAGAAGTCTCCCCAGATCGAACGGTTCGGTTTCCTGCGCTTTATGATCTTTTTATGTACTTGCTGCTGCTTTGTCTCTTTCTTGTTCTTCGCCATGTCACGTTCCCACCCTTCTTAACAGTCCCTGTACAGCCTTCTTGCAAAGGATCATTACCAGGAATAACAATGTCGCGATGGCTGAAGCGTAGCCCATCTCGAACCGGGAGTAACCGTAGTCAAACAGGTGGGTCACGACGGTACGGGCCGCATAGTCCGTGCTGGGGTAGCCGCACAGCGCCATGGTCACGTCGCAGACGCCGAAGGCCTGGGTGATGGCCATGACCGCGCCGAACAGAAGCATGGGCTTCATGTTGGGCAGGGTGATGTACCAAAGCTCCTGCCAGCGGTTCTTCACGCCGTCCATGTAGCCCGCCTCGAACTGGGAGGAATCCACGCCCTGAAGGCCGGCCACGAAGGAAAGGAACCCGGTACCGAGGCTCATCCAGAGGATGACGATCATACAGATCGGAAGCATATATTTGGGATCCACCAGCCACAGGATCGGAGCGTCGATGATGCCCGCGTTCATCAGGAAGGCGTTGACGTATCCGTAGGCGTCTCCACGGAAGAAAATGGAGAAGATCATGAACACGTTGCCCGCGATGGACGGCGCGTAGAACACGACGACCGCGATGGCCCGCAGGTAGCGGGGCAGCTCATTGATCAGCCAGGCGAACAGGAAGGACAGGATGTACCCCAACGGCCCGGTGATCACGGCGATCATGAAGGTGTTCTTCACGCCCGTCAGGAAGATGTCGTCCTGAAGGATCAGGCTGATGTAGTTCTGAAGGCCCACGAAGCGGGGCGGCTCCAGGATATTGTAGTAGGTAAAGCTGAAGAAGATGGAGGTCCCTACCGGCAGGATATAAAACATAAAGAACAGGATCGCGTAAGGGGCCAGGAAGAAATAGCACATCTTACTCTTCTTCGCTTTTTTCAGCGCCACCTGCAGATTATGGCGGCGAAGCTCGAAATATTTTCTGATATACTCTGTCATGTTTCCTCTCCTTCCCTTCCTATTCTAACGGCAGACCGAACTCGTTCCGCTTCTTGACGATCTCTTCATCAATGGTGATGGCGTAATCCAGGATCGTCTCCCTGGGATCCTCCTTCTCATTGATGACCTTGCGGATGGCGTTGGTGATGTGGCGTCCCGTATAGTATCCGCCGGGCACCTCCCGGATGCCCTTTGTCTGCGCCCACTGCTCCGTCAGGACCTGGATGTCATCCGCGCTCCAGGACAGCTGGTTGAACGCGTCGTAATTGGCGGTGGCGTACCGGGCGGAGGATCCGAGCAATGCCTCCAGCTCCCGCCCGAAACGGACCTGGGTGTCGGCGTCTGCCCACCATTTCATAAACTCCCAGGAATTATTGCGAAGCGCGTCGTTATCCGTCTTGATCATCATCGTCGCACTGCCGGTGATGAAATCCGACCGATCGATGTAGGCGCTTCCGTCGGCGGCCGTCTTCTCCGTCCCCGGTATCAGCGTGAAGTCCCAAAGTCCCCGGATCTCCGGAGCGGAAACCGTCAGCGTGTTGTAGATCGTATAGTTGGTGATGCCGATGGGCATCTCGCCGGAACGGAACCGGCTGACAAAATCGTAGATTGTAGGAATGCCGTAATCCGTGAAATACTTGGTGTATTCCGCGAAAGCTTCCACCGCTCTGTCGTCATTCACCGTAGTCTTCGTTCCTGCTTCATTATAAAGATCTCCGCCGTTCTGGAACAGAAGGCTGAAATACATAGTCAGATCCGGCGTATTGGACGCGACGCTGGTACTGGCGCTGGCGGAACCGCTGCTGCCCGCCGCCGTGGGGATGCCCACGCTTAAGTTATTGCCCTGGATGGTCGGGAGCATCTCGATCAGCTCCTGCCAGGTCTGAGGCGGCGTAAGTCCCAGTTCCTGAAGCACGTCCTCGCGGTAGAACATGACGTTGAACTGCTGGGTCTCCGGGATCGCGTAAATATGATCGTCCAGACGGTACTGCTCATAGGAGCTCTCCGTATAGGAAGAAAGCACGTCTTTCAGATCGGAGAACTGGCTCAGATCCTCCACCGCCCCGCGCAGCGCGTAATTGACAGGCTGGTCGGCGCCTACGGAAAGCACCACGTTGGGACCTCTGCCGGCCACGACGGCGCTTAAGAGCGCGTCCGCCGCCACGATCTCTACGTTGACCTTAATACCGGTCTCGGGAGTGAAGGTATCGTCCACCATGGTCTTAAGGATGGTGCCCTGGTCGCGTCCGGTCAGTACCCACACCTTGACCACTTCGTCGCCGTCCGCGTACACATCGCCGACCGCATCGTAATCCACGATGAAGGAAGCGCCGAAGGACTTGATCTCATGCAGAGCCTGCATCAGGAAATTGGCCTTATCCTCCTCCACCTTTCCTTCCGTGCCGCTGACCACCAGATAATCGATATCCAGCTTGGTCTCGCTCATGGAAAGGAGCGCGGTGCCGAGGGCAGTGATATTGTCCTTAAATGTGGTAAATTCCACCGTGATCTTGTTGGGCTGCTCCACAAACCGCTCCAGCTGCTGGGCCAGAGTCTGGGCCGTGGCGATCCGGTCCGCCTTCTGTCCGGAATAGGCTACCATGTCGTCCACGATCTTATAAAGACGCTTGGACTCCAATGACATGGCGTCGATGATCTCCGGATAGACCTGATGGATGTTATAGTCGCGGTACTGGTCCGGATTGGCGCCCGTGTAGATCAGGATCCGGCGGTAGATCTGGTTCAGACGGAAGGTGGAATCCTCCAGCGCCTCCAGGATGCTGCCCATGCTGCCCAGGGTCGCTTCCAGACGGATCGTATGCTCTCCCGCATCCAGATAGATATCGTAGGGTACGCCCGCATCGTCCGCCAGGGTCAGGCAGTCCCAGTCGTTCGCGTACTCGAAGGATACTTCTTTCAGTTCCTCAAAGGGAACCTCTCCGTCTATGTACACCATGCGGCTGGACACGCTGCCGCGCGCGTAATTCTGACGGCCCTTGATCGTGATATTGTAATATCCGTTCTCCGGGACCGTGAATTTCCACTCGATCCACTGTCCGGCGCTGCTCCAGGCCTCGCCGCCCACATAGTTGAGCACGGTTCGCATCACGGTGTTCGGCTCGGTCGTGGGGGAGGAACGGTCGTATTTGGCGTAAAGGGAAGATTCGGAACGGAAGGTAGACGTCTCGCCCTGGACCTTCTCCACATAGCTTAAGCCCTCTCCGGAAGCTGCCCTGCCGGCGTTGGCCGCCTTGTACTGCTCGTAGGTGACGGGCTGCTCCACGGCCGCCAGCGTCAGCCTGCGCAGTACCACGGGCTCGTTCTCGGCTTTCAGGGTCAGGGTGTTGTCTCCCTTCTCAAAATAGAACTGGTAGGGCTCAGTCACATAGCCCATATCGTCGCGGCAGTAAGCGCTCTGCCACTCATACTCTTCCACCTGGGTGGGGCGGATCTCATTGCCCTGATTATCCACCTTCACCGGGCCGCCGTCCTTCCAGATCCGCAGGAAGGTGATGTTGGCGGCTCTCTCAAACGGAAGCTCGTCATTGATATACACGGATCGCTCGACCGGAACGCCTCTGGACTCCACGGTCATGTACTCCAGATAAAGGTTGTAGAAACCGGCTTCCGGCACGTTCACGTTCCAGGTCACCGTGGAAGCGGGCCCGGTATACAGTACCTGTGCTTCTCCCGCATAATCCTTCTGCACCTCCACGTCCTCTCCGGAAATATAGCCGGTCAGATCCACATCCACGCTCTGAGAGGGGACCGCCGCATCGGGATGCGCCTGCAGATAGAGAGCGTAGGTTCCCTCTCTTTCCGCGCCCTCCACGTCAGTGGACAGATCATACCCTTCGTATTTCTCATGGAAATCCACTTCTCTGAAAAGACCGGGAATCAGGATGAATCCGAGGACTACGACTATGACGCCTGCTGCAAGAAGTAGCTTTTTAACAGAATCTTTCATAATCACCTCCATGGTATATTGACCCAATTGAACAGTTTGAACAACCTGCATGCCGCTGCAGGTTCTATCAATTGTAGAATATGTTTTATTTTATCATTTTGTTTTTTGCCAAACTACTCGATTATTGCTAAACTCTCCCCACATATTGCTCTTTTTCGTGGGAAAACGCATATTCATGCAGCTTTGAAAGTGGTTATGCAGAGAAAAAATGACATAAAAAAAAGGCGCAGACCGTCTGATCTGCGCCTTCCTGTGCTATTTTTTCCATGTCCGCTGGCCGCGTTTTCTCTTCTGTCCTATCTGCGCCTGCGGAGACTGCGGATTATAAACGCTCCAAACAGCACGTAAATGAGAAGCGAGAGCACCGTCCCCGCGAGCTGGCCGACCCGCGCGGCTTCCTCCTCCGTGTCAACGATATTATCCGCTTCCTGCCCGGGCTGACTGCCGGACGGATCCTCCGCCGCGGAAATATCCGGCGTCCCGGCGTCTGCCGCTGAAGTCCCGGCCGCTTCCGGCGCTCCGGCCGCATCTGCTGTCTCCGCCGTTTCTGCGGCAGCGCCTGCTGCCTCCTGGCCGGCTTCTTCAGACCCGGCCGGAGTCTTCGCCGCCTCGCCGGCCGCCGCCTCAGCCTCAGTCTCAGCCTCCTTCAGCTTCCCTTCCGAGGTCAGACGCGACGCGTCCGCGAAGGCCCAGAAAGCGGGCTTGGGCTGGTAATCGTCATCGAAGAGCAGCGGGCACTGGGGCTTGATCTTCGTACTTCCTCCGCCCACGGTGGAGCGGCCCTGCAGCCAGGAATATTTATCCACCACGCCCCAGAACGTGATGCCGCCCACGGTGACGCCGGGCTTGTCAGCCGCCTTCTTAAGCAGGTTGTAAAGCAGGCGGTAGCGGGCCGCGTGGCGGGCGTATTCGTCTTCTCTCGTGGCGTCCGTGCCGTCATAGCTGTCGCTGGA
>CANQGA010000149.1 GCA_947600145.1 uncultured Lachnospiraceae bacterium
TGGTTCCTGATCGGCGCGGCCCTGGTCTTCTGGATGCAGGCCGGCTTCGCCATGGTGGAGACCGGTTTCACCCGGGCCAAGAACGCGGGCAACATCCTGATGAAGAACCTGATGGACTTCTGCATCGGCTGCATGGTCTTCGTGCCCATCGGCTTCAGCCTGCTGCTGGGCGAGGACATCGGCGGCTTCATCGGCAGGCCCAGCTTCGCGATCTTTACAGACTACGCCAATTTCGACTGGTCCAATTTCGTGTTCAACCTGGTGTTCTGCGCCACCACGGCGACCATCGTATCCGGCGCCATGGCGGAGCGGACCAAATTCTTAAGCTACTGCATCTACTCGGCGGTGATCTCGGTGGTCATCTACCCGATCGAGGCCCACTGGATCTGGGGCGGCGGCTGGCTGGCCCAGCTGGGCTTCCATGATTTCGCCGGCTCCTGCGCGATCCACATGGTCGGCGGCATCACGGCCCTGATCGGCGCCTGGCTTTTAGGCCCCCGCATCGGCAAATTTGTCCGCGACAAGACCGGCAAGATCACGAAGGTCAACGCCTTCCCGGGCCACAACCTGCCGATCGGCTGCCTGGGCGTCTTCATCCTGTGGCTGGGCTGGTACGGCTTCAACGGCGCGGCCTGCACCAGCGTCGAGCAGCTGGGAAGCGTATTTTTGACCACCACCGTGGCCCCGTCCGTAGCGACCGTGGTCTGCATGGCCTTCACCTGGATCAAATACGGCAAGCCCGACGTGTCCATGTGCTTAAACGCCTCCCTGGCCGGTCTGGTAGCCATCACCGCCCCCTGCGACGTGACCGACGCCCTGGGCGCGGCCGTCATCGGCGCGGTGGCCGGACTCCTGGTGGTCTTCGGCGTGTGGTTCCTGGACAACAAGCTCCGCGTCGACGATCCGGTGGGCGCCGTGGCCGTCCACTGCATGAACGGCATCTGGGGCACCATCGCGGTCGGCCTGTTCGCCACCACCTCCGCCCCCGGCAACGACTCCGTCGCGGGCCTGTTCTACGGCGGCGGCTTCCATCAGCTGGGGCTGCAGCTTCTGGGCTTTATCACCGTGGCCGCCTGGACCGTCGTCACAATGACGGCAGCATTTCTGATCATTAAAAAGCTGGTGGGCCTGCGTGTCTCCCGCGAGGAGGAGATCACGGGCCTGGATTCCACAGAGCACGGCCTGCCGTCCGCCTACTCCGGCTTCTCCATCATCGATATCTCCAACACGATGACCATGGACGTCAATGAGAACACGGATCTGGGCGTATCCGACTACTCAGCCGCCTCCCCGGCCGATAAGGCAGCGGCCGTCAAGGTCGTGAAGATGCCGGATGTGGATTCCTACGCGATGCACAAGATCGTCATCATCACCAAGCTGTCCAGCTACGAGCAGATCAAGACCGCCATGAATAACTTGGGCGTCACCGGCATGACCGTGACGCAGGTCATGGGCTGCGGCGTACAGAAGGGCGCCGGGGAAATGTACCGCGGCGTCGAGATGGATGTGACGCTGCTTCCGAAGGTGAAGCTGGAGGTGGTCGTCAGCAAGATCCCGGTCGACTCCGTCATCGAGGCCGCCAAGAAGGCGCTCTACACCGGACATATCGGCGACGGCAAGATCTTCGTCTACGGCGTGGAGAAGGTCGTCAAGATCCGCACCGGCGAGGAGGATTTCGCGGCGCTGCAGGATGTGGAGTGACGCGCGGCGCCGGCCCGGGCATAGCGTAATCAACCCAATCTCAACCTGACATACTCCAACATTTTGTTCCTTATATGAGCGGTTCTCCCCCGCCGCGGAAAGCTTATACCGCGGCGGGGGAGAACCATATTCTTGCATGCAGATATTCCTTGACCGTCCGGCGATCAGCAGAAGGCACCAGCCTTTTCGGTTCGAATATGGCAGTTAAGACGGCAGCTTTTGATATTTTTGCAAAAGCTACCGCCTTAACTGCCATATTTCATATTACTATCTTTTCCGCCTGCCCCGCGATCAGCTTCATCTTCGCCGCCCGCCCCATCCTCTTGATGGCCGCCTCCCGGCGCATGGCCTCCTCCTTCTCCGCAAACTCTTCATAGTAGACCAGCTCCACCGGCCTGCGGCTCCTGGTGTACTTGGCTCCCCTTCCGGCGTTGTGGGCGGCGACGCGCTCCTTAAGATGGTTTGTCCAGCCGCAGTACAGCGTCCCGTCGGCGCATTTTACAATATATGTATAGTTCATCCTCTGTCCCTCTGATCCTGCTTTCCCCTGACAATGGCGGTCCGCGGCCAGTCATGCCTCTCCGCGTTCCGGCTCCCTGCAGCCGCGTTATCTCCGGCCGCCGGCTCTATGTAGACGCCGCCGCGTTAGCAGGGCGCGGCGCCGCCCAGGTTATCCTGATCTATCTGAAGCACCAGCTGGATGCGTTTTGCCGTCTTCGGCCGCAATGCGGTAAGTGCGCCGATATTCATGGAACCTTATAATCTATTATATCCCACAAACCGCATTTTGTGCATCCAGCTTTATCCATCTTTTTCATTTTTTAACGGCAGTCATCCCGCCACTTCCTTTACCAGGATCAGCCGGTCGCCCGCCTGTACCTCGTCTTTCTCCAGGCCGTTCGTCTTCTTCACATTGGCGCCGGTGGTATGAAACCGCTTGGAGATCTCCCACAGCGTATCGCCCGGCTGCACGATATAGCCCACGATGCCGGGCATGGCCTGCAGCTTCTCCATATCGGGCGGCGTCTCGGTCACGCTTTCGATCACCGGTTCGCACACCGGCTGAAGCACCAGAAGATCCAGATCCAGCACCGCCTTCATCTCCACGCCGCTGTTTCCGGTCATCACGGCAGTCATCTGCTCCAGGCCCGCGTTCAGCTGGCAGACGCTCTTCTCATCGGCCCCTGCCGCTTCCGCCGTATACTCGAAGGGCACCGGCTCCGACGCCGATTTTACCGGCTCCAGATCGTCCGAGGTCAAATATAATAGGAAAACATCCAGAACGCCGCTGACCGTAACCGTCCCGTCGGCCGCCCGCACTTCATCGACGCGCACCGCCGCGTCATAATGGCAGATCTGCAGGATCCGGTCCGCACCGCCCAGATCGATCTTCTCCGAGACCCTGCATTTGCCGATATTCTTGGTGAGAAGGCGGTCGAATTCCACCTCTCCGGCCTTAAGCTCCACCTCCCGGTCCGTGGCGTAGAGGTCGCTGACAAGCTCCAGAGGACGTTCCTCATACAGCTTCATATCCAGTTCCAGCACCGCGTCCAGATCCAGCTGACGCATCTCTCCATCGTGATCCGGCTTCGCCTCCAGATCCTTATGTACCAGCCGCACAGCGATGGACGGCACCATGCCCTCGACCGATTCCGCCAGCTCCACCTCCCCGGAAAACGGCACGGTTTCCTCGATCCACTGGACGGGCGTGTTCTCGCCTTCCCCCTCATAGATCACAAACACCAGCAGACTTCCTTCCACATGGATCTGACCGTCCAGCGGCTTTGTGGACACGCCCTGCAGCTTCATTTCGCTCCAGAGAATGCGGTCGACGCTCGGCTTGCTGCCGGTGAGCGCGATCTCTTCCCGGATCCGGTAGGTGTCCTTGCGGCGCACGGCAATAACAGCCACATCCGTGCGGTATTTCTTCACCTCAGGTTCCGCGCCGTCCCCGTCCGATACCACATCGACCGCCGCCTCCGCGTCGCTTAAGGTCTCCGCGCGCACCTTCAGCGTCACGATCGCCTTCACGCTCAGCTTCCGCGAATTGATCACTCCGGCGTTTAGATCCTCCAGCTCCCAGGACACGCTGACAGAATCCCGGTCATCCATCTCCGGAACGTTCACCGGCTCCTCAAACGGGATCTGACCGGCCAGCGTCTGCAGCCCGCCCTCCTCCTTCCGGTAAAGCACCTGAAACGAAAGTTTTCCTCTTACAGTCACCTTGTCGGACGAATTCTTCACCGATTCCACCTGAATATCTCCCGCGGCCATGATCACCTGCGAGACATCGTCCATGGTATCCGGCACGATGAAATCATCGTCCAGCGTGATCTGCACGGCAGCGTCCCGTTTCCACCGGTTCATATGAATATTGGTTTTGATCAGCTTCAGCATATTCCGCACCACCCGTCTTTCCGACTTGCTTTTTTTATCAATGTATGTGGAAATGGATCCGCTTATGACCTGCCCTTTCCGCCCGCATTCGACAAATTTCGACAAAATTCGACATACGTCCAGATATCCTCTTGATTTTCAGAATTCAACTGGATAAACTAGATGGTAACTGCCTTCGGGCAGGAACAGGCAGCATATGACCGAAATCTGTATCGTAAAAAGGACGTGATCAGCATGACAGAACAACTTATCCGCCAAGGACGGGCAGGAGCGGACGAAGAGACCGCTGCAGAGCAGCTCCTGGCGGATTTTCGCGCTTATCTGGAACGCCGGCAGCTGGCTGAACGCACGGTTCAGTCCTATCTGCACGGCGCCGCTCAGTTCCTGGACCTGTACCGGTCCATCAGCTGCGACAATCTGAAACTCTACAAATGTTATCTCATGGAGCACTACAAACCCCAGACCGTCAATCTGCGCATCCGCGCCATGAACTGCCTTCTGGAATCTCTCCATCTGACCGAGTACCGCATGACGATGGTCCATATCCAGCAGAAATCATTTCTGGAAAATGTGATCAGCCAGGCCGATTACGAATATCTGAAGCAGTGTCTGCTGCGGGACGGCGACCGGCTCTACTATTTTATCATCCGCATCATGGCCGCCACCGGCATGCGCGTCAGCGAGCTGGTTCAGCTGCGCGTTGAGGACGTGCGCCGCGGCTATATCGATCTGTACTCCAAGGGCAATAAATTCCGCCGCGTCTACATTCCCATCCGGGTCCGCGGGGAATGTCTCAAATGGCTCTCCCAGGAGAAACGCCGCCGCGGCTACGTCTTTCTGAACCATTACGGCGAACCGATCACGCCCTCGGGCATACGGGGGCAGATGCGCAAATTCGAGGCCCGCTACGGACTGGAGGGCGCGGTTCTGCATCCCCACGCCTTCCGCCACCTGTTTGCCAGAAATTTTATCGAGAACTGCGGCGACCTGTCGCTGCTCTCCGATATTCTGGGCCACGAAAGCATCGAGACCACGCGCATTTACCTGCATCGGAGTCCGTCCGAACAGAAACAGCTTGTCAATCAGATCGTAAATTGGTGATATATGATGATGACCTCCGCGCAGGAGAACCTTCTCCTGGAATTTGAAAATACTCTGAAAAGGAAGAATCTTTCTAAAAATACCATCACAGCCTACGCGGGCAGCGTCCGGCTCTACTATTCCCTGTACCGGGTCATGAGCACGGAAAATCTCAGCCTGTTCCGCGGCTATCTGATCACCCGCTACCGCCCCGATACCGTCAACCTGCGCGTACACGCCATGAACCGCTTCGTCCGTTTCCTCGTGGAATTTGATCCTGACATGTGGATGCCTCTTTCGGATTTCCGTTTGAAATCCGTAAAGCTCCAGAAGAAGTCCTTCTCGGACGCCGTCATCACCAATGAAGATTATGAAACGATGAAGACCCGCCTGAAGGAGGACGGCAAAGACCTGTGGTATTTCGTGGTCAGATTTCTGGGCGCCACCGGGGCGCGGGTCAGCGAACTGGTGCAGATAAAGGTGGAGCACCTGACCGTAGGGTATCTGGACCTTTACTCCAAAGGCGGCAAGCTGAGGCGCATCTATTTCCCGGACGCTCTGGCGCGGGAGGCCCTGGACTGGTGCGGCAAAAAAGGCATCCGCACCGGTTTCCTGTTCGTCAACCGGCAGGGACGCCCCCTCTCCACCCGCGGCATCCGCGGACAGCTGAAACATTTCGCGAGACTGTACGGCATCAACGAGGAGACGGTGTACCCCCATTCCTTCCGGCACCGGTTCGCCATCAATTTCCTGACGCAGTTCAACGATATCTCCCTGCTGGCGGACCTGATGGGGCACGAGAACATCGAGACCACCCGGATCTATCTGACCAAGACCAGCAAAGAACAGCAGGAACTGCTGGACGAGCTTGTCACATGGTAAAGGGGCTGCCGCGTTGATATGCTCATGTCACGCGGCAGCCCCCGGCGTTTCCTCACTCTTCGGTTCTCGTCTTCGACAGCTGCGCCTGCAGCTCTTCCACCTGCGCCTCCAGTTCCTTAAGACGCTCCTCCATCCGGCAGCAGCGCTCCGCGGAGACCGCTTCCGACTGAGACGGCAGGCGGATCCCGTCCTTCTTCACAGGCCGGGCCGGGATCCCCACCGCGGTCACATTGCTCTCAAGAGGCTTTAAGAGAACCGCGTTGGCCGCGATCGTGCAGTTGTCGCCGACTTCGAAGGATCCCAGGATCTTCGCCCCGGCCCCGACGGTCACATTGCTGCCCAGCGTCGGATGGCGCTTGCCTTTCTGGGTCCCGACGCCGCCCAGCGTCACCCCCTGGTAGATCGTGCAGTTGTCGCCGACGACCGTCGTCTCGCCGATCACGACGCCGCATCCGTGGTCGATCAGGATCCCGTGCCCCAGCTGAGCCCCGGGATGGATCTCGATCAATGTGAAGAACCTGGCGATCTGGGAGATCAGCCTGGCGATAAAATACAGATGATGCTTATAGAACCAGTGGGCGAACCGGTGCCAGATCAGCGCGTGGACGCCCTGATAGAGCAGAAGCACCTCAAGGGCGCTGCGCGCCGCCGGATCCCGCTCCTGAACAGCCTTGATATCCAGCCAAATATCCTTTAAAATCATATCCCATCCCTCTAATCTGTACGGTAACGGCATGCCCGCGCCGCGCGGGCTTCCGCAAGTCCCATCAGTATATCATATTCCTCTGCCGCTTGACAAGTACCACTTTCCGGCTCCTCAGTCGAACACCACCGGCTCCTCCCGGTATTCCGTCTTCACAATTACCAGCGGATAGGAGGTCTCCGAAGCCGCGTTCTCTCCCTTGGGCGGTCCCAGAAGCTCCGTATCGATGAAAATGGTGTTCTCCGTCAGATACAGCTCTTCCACCGTGATGCTGTATCCGCCGGTACTCTGGGGGCCGTATCCGACCACAATGTACAGATTCTGATCGTCGCTGTAAGTCAGTTTAAACGGCTGTGTCTTCTTCTGCGCCAGGATCTCCTGCAGCTCCTGCGGAGCGTCCTTCTCGCCGATCACCGTAAATTCCAGGTCCCGCACCTTCTCATCATCCGCCCGATCCAGCGTGCAGCCGCCGAGGATCAGCGCCGCAAGCAGGAAAACAAGCGCTGTCAGGACAGCTCCGCCAGCCCGGCCGCACTGTCTCCGTCGTTTTTTTCTGTCTGTCATCCTTTTCATCGTCCCAGCCTTTCATGGCCTGTTTTCTACCATAATTATGCCGGGAACGCGGATGATATGAAGCGGCCGCGCAGGAAATGAAAACTCACTTCCGGGGCGCAGGCCTCCGCCGGGATGTTTCTTCAGCGCCGGACGCGTAATCTCCGCCGGGACGTTCCTTCAGCGCCGGACGCGTAACCTCCGCCGGGACGCTTCTCCCCACGCCGGGCACTCCCTCATCCGCGGACCGCGCGCCCCAGCCGGCCGTTCACGACGCGTCCGTCCCGCGCCGCGGTCTGACCGCCGATCAGCACATAATCGATCCCCACAGGAGCCAGGAGCGGCTGCGCAAACGTGGCCCGGTCCGCGACCGTATCCGGATCAAAGATCACGATATCC
>CANQGA010000150.1 GCA_947600145.1 uncultured Lachnospiraceae bacterium
AGCGTAAGCTCATTATCATAGCTAAGAGCCAAGGGTTTTTCCCTTGGCTCTTTTCACTTTCTTGGGAACAGCGTAAGCTCGGAGATTGCTTCTCTGAGCGGGTAGAAAGTATGCCAGACGGAGAACTGATCTCCGTAACGATCAATGATGGAATAAAGAAATTTTCAGAGCTTGGAAGACATGATAATTCCAATGAGGACAAGTCAAAATATAAGAAAGTATGTGTTGGAGATATAGCTTATAACTCCATGCGGATGTGGCAAGGAGCAAGTGGATACTCCCCTTACGAGGGCATTGTAAGCCCCGCATATACCGTACTTACGCCAAATTCAGGGATTATCTCTAAATGCTTGGCATATCAGTTTAAGCTGCCAGAGATGACGCATACTTTTCAAATACATTCGCAAGGAATTACATCTGATAACTGGAATTTGAAATATCCAACTCTAAGCGAAATTAAGATTTTCGTTTCGCCGGATGAAAAAGAGCAAGAACAGATCGCACGTTTTTTTACAAACCTCGACGACCTTATCACCCTTCATCAGCATGAGCCATTGTTTTTGGTGATGCTCTTTTCTGGTGGGAGCTGCGTTTTCAAATCCGCTTGGGAACAGCGTAAGCTCAAAGATATATGCTCCGTTTTTACCGATGGAGATTGGATCGAATCTAAAGATCAGAGCGACCAAGGCGTGAGGCTTATTCAAACCGGCAATGTCGGCGTTACAGAGTATCTTGATAAACCAAACAACAAAAAGTGGGTATCAGAAGACACGTTTGAACGGCTACATTGCACCGAAGTTTTAAGTGGTGACATACTGATCTCAAGGCTACCAGAACCAGCCGGGAGAGCCTGTATTGTGCCTAAAATCGGGCAAAAAATGATAACAGCAGTAGATTGCACGATAGCGCGGATTGCGCCAGAGTACAGCTCAGAGTACGTTGTTCAATACCTTTCGACGCAGGATTATTTTGATGAAGTTAATAACTGCCTTGCCGGAGGAACAAGGCAAAGAATTAGTCGCGGAAACTTATCGAGCTTCCTAATCCCACTCCCATGTTCAAAGGCGGAGCAAGAACGAATCGGAGGCTTCTTCCGCTCCCTCGACGACCTTATCACCCTTCATCAGCGTGAGCATAAATCAAACTTTAGGAGGAAAACGAATGTTAAGCAAAGTACAAGAGACCGACCTTTTTTGCTCTTATTATGCTCAGTGGATAAGGGTCTACAAAGAGGGAGCGGTCCGTAAGGTAACAATGGACAAGTACCGCATGACTCAGGCATGGGTCGAGAAATTAGCTCCGAATCTCCGCCTGTGTGACGTGACACGGATTACTTATCAACAGCTTTTGAACGATTACGCTCTACACCATGAGCGCCAGACAACTATGGATTTTCACCATCAGCTAAAAGGTGCAATCATGGATGCAGTGGACGATGGACTGATTGAAAGAGATCCTACTCGGAAAGCAATTATCAAGGGGAAGACTCCTACCGCAAAGAAGATTAAATATCTCAATCAGTTTGAGTTGCACACTCTCCTTGCAAACCTCGACTTACAAGGAACAATAAATTGGGATTGGTTTATTTTGCTGGTAGCAAAGACTGGAATGAGATTTTCAGAGGCATTGGCTCTAACGCCAAAGGATTTTGACTTTGCCCATCAAACCCTCTCTATCAGCAAGACATGGGACTATAAAGGCGATGGTGGCTTTCTTCCCACTAAGAACGCATCGTCGGTGAGGAAAATACAGATTGACTGGCAAACGGTGATTCAGTTTTCCGAGCTTGTTAGGCATTTACCGGCCGACAAGCCGATCTTCGTAAAGAAGGAGTGTGTGTATAACTCAACGGTTAATGACATACTTGCCCGTCATTGTAAGCGGCTCAAAATCCCGGTGATCTCAGTGCATGGTCTGAGACACACTCATGCTTCCCTTTTGTTGTTCGCAGGTGTTTCAATAGCAAGTGTGGCAAGGCGGTTAGGCCATGCAAGCATGACAACAACGCAAAAGACTTATCTCCATATTATTCAGGAGTTGGAGAATCAGGACGTTGATCTGGTTATGCGTTCCCTCTCCGGCCTCAGTTGACCTATTGCCCTTCATTAACAAACGCTCACGCTGATGAAGGGTGATAAGGTTGTCGAGAGACGAAAATAAGTTTCCAATTTCTGTTTCTTCCTCTATTGTTTTAGGAAACATAAGTTCATATTTTGCAAGTTGCGGAACAGTTAATTGGGGTACGCCAGTGGACTCAACCACAATTCTCAAAGTGTTGATAGCATTTTCAAGAAACAAAGGATTATGATTTGACTTTATTGATAAGAGCCTCACAACTGGCGTAAAATCAATGTTTCTTGCCTTTGCGTGCCCAACATCACCTCGTCCCGTTACCGTTACAGCCGGCGCTTTGATACGATATTGTTCCTTATAGTATCCTATAATTCCATCTCCAGTTAAAGCGTTGGCAATAACTGGATAGTTGCTTTCCTCACAAAGCAGCTCCTTATCTACATCGCCGCCTGCAATCATTTCAGTTGCTTCATCTCCCAACTTACGCTGTTCCCAAGAAAAAGCTCGTAAAGTTGTACGAAGCCACTTCCAAGCAAGGACAAAATATATTATAATATGAGGTAGATTATTCAACCGGCAATGCCTCATACCATCTCAGAAACACAATTCAGTTATGAGCAGCGGTGAGGTCCTTTGTAATTGCCGGAGAAATCATCGGCAGACGAAAGGAGTCCTCTTATGGAGGAATATATGCCTCAAGAGCTTTATCTTGGAGAGAACGAACATATCTCCTATAAGGACAGCACCTATGAAATCGTTTCTAAGGTCGCCTATCTAATAGGAGTCCCTTTGCGTATCTTCGAGAATGAGCATGAGCCGCCCAAAATGGAGGTCTTTAATCGCCTTGATGTGGACAAGCCAGCGCGGATAATTCGCCATCTCTGCATCATAAGGACGGCGATTGAAAGAAACTATAAGAGCATCAATGACAAGATGCGAATGGAATACAGGACTATCCTTTCTATGCCGGAGTATGTACCCGCCGACAGCCTAAATCAGCTTTCGCTTGACGGCATCAACTTTATCAAGAAGTCCAGCGTCAAATTGAGCGACCATATCGTTGAGATAAACAGTATCATTTCAAATCGGATAAACAACTGCAAACCGCTTTTCCCTATCTGGATCAACTGGCAATATATCAGGGATTTGTTTATCATGCCGGATGGATTAAAAGAAGCAGGGACAAAGGACGCTGTTTCAGTCTATTACGCCGACCTCCCGCTATATCCGTACCAGATGTATATCAACTGGAAGCCAAAGGACGAGGGCAACATACTCTACAATGATAAAAAATTTGTCACTCTACTATACAAGTGGCACGACGACCAATTTACAGAGTACAGTAAGGTATCAGACGCCGGGGATTACATTAAAAACAGCATTTATGACTATATAAATGACAGCGAGAAAATCGTTGTCGTGGTGGACTGCGAGAACTCTGATCCGTACAAACTCAGCGCCACGCTCAAACGGCTAAACTATGAGTACACAAAGAAGATTTCAACAATCATCCTGTTTGATGATGTTCATGCGGCATCAGGCTGGGGTATCTTAGAGAACTTTACTCGGATACCCGTCGAGCATATCCTGATAGAACGCTTGAAGCAAAACAAATCCCTTGTGGATATAAAGTTGACAGCGCGGGCTTGTCAGGAATACTACGAAAACCATGTGGACTCCTTTATCATCGTATCCAGCGATTCCGACTATTGGGGCTTGATTTCCTCTTTACCCAAAGCCCGCTTCCTTGTCATGGTCGAGCGGGAAAAGTGCGGCCCGGATATGAAAAATGCCCTCGTCAATAAGGGCATATTCTACTGCTACATAGACGATTTTTATACCGGCGACATGGAGGAACTAAAGCTAAGCGCGCTGTTCCGCGAGATGTACCATTACATTGATGGCACCGTAAGGCTCAATGTAAATGCGATGTTCGACGAAGCATTAAGGGCTACCAGAATAGAAATGACGCCAGCAGAGAAAAAGCAGTTTTATGATAAATACATCAGGACAATGCAGATGTCGATTGGCGAGGATGGAAATGTCCTAATTGAGATAAAAAAGAAATAGCTTTACCCCTCCCCGATCAGAAAGGAGCCTCAACCTATGAATAGTGGAAAGACCTATGATCTTGTTTTAGCTCACAGCTTTTCGAGCAAACACAGAAAAGAGTTGGAGAAAGACAGGGTGTGCGGATGTTTTTATTGCCTTGCAATTTTCAGCCCAAAGGAAATCACGGAATGGGTAGATAATGAGGACACCGCTATTTGTCCCCATTGCGGTATAGATTCCGTAATAGGTGAAAGCTCCGGCTTCCCAATAACAAAAGATTTTTTAGAAGCTATGCACCGTGAATGGTTTTGACGAGAGATGCCACCAAAAAAGCGACACTTTCAGACTTCTAAAGCGTCGCCTCCGGGCAGCATTGTCAGCCTATGCAGTTATTTTGCGGAACACATTCACCTGTGGGAAGAACGAACATCAGCTTCCGGATCAAACTTCTTTTCAAGCTGTATGGTGAGCTGATTTTCCTGACACTTTACAGAGATGTAGTCGCCCGGTGCAAAACCGGCGTCTGCAAGCCAAGCTCCCTGAAGCAGAATGCTGGGATCGCCGTGCTTGCGTAAAGAATTGTAGACTCTGATTTTTCTTTCTTTCATTGGCAACTCCTTTCCGGCTGCCAATGCTACGAGGCTATTATACCAGATAATTGAGGCGCTGGGAAATGAAAAAAATATAAACTGAGATGACCACATTATGAATACTACATGGAAAAGCCTGCTGAGATGATGGGTCTCAGTAGGCTTTTGCTTTAAGGCATCGTTCTCGTTGAGTGGCGTATCAGCGTTTCAATGACATCGTATATTCGCGCCCTGTCCTCCTGCGAGAGCTTTTCCAACCGCTCCGCAAGCAGCGAATGCCTGACTTCATAGCCAGTATGGACGACATCGCACAAGACCATATCCGCAGATATGCCAAGTGCGTTTACAATATCAATTAAGGCTTCAAGAGACGGGACTTTTTCGCCCCGCTCGATAGCGCCAACATAGTTTGTACTTAAACCGGCTTTTTCCGCGAGATCCTCTTGACGGATTTTCTTCATCAAGCGGAACTTGCGGATATTACCACCGATGGACTCAAGCCCCATCCCAGCACCTCCTATCAGCGTTTGTCTAACTCTAATAGTATAGATTATGAGGCGCTCACTATACACCATCTATTCGGTAGACGCCAACGCTAATAGCGTTGAATACTGCGCCGTTTCGTGATATAATATCATACGGATAAATGTAACCTTTAGACTTCTTTGCTGGTGATATACTGAGGAAAAAAGCACGGCAAAGCACAAAAAGGCGGTAAACAAACCCGCACAGAGGAAAAACATGATAGACAGAAAGGTGATATTTGAGAGGCATTATCCGTCAGTAGACGAAGAATTGGACGAGGCTGCACTGGCTGAGATTGACAAAAGGTGCGAAACAGTAAAGGAGATGTCTTCCGACGATATTATTGACCGCTTGACAAGGGATATTGAAATCGTTGAACTCCCTGAAAGAAAAAAGTCAGTACAGGAATTTATCAGGACTGTCAAGCTGACAGCAGAAACTTACGAAATTGACACGCGGATCACGGAATATGATACCCATGTATCGGCAGACTTCTATTTTGATTTTGGCGGAGCAATGGGCTGGATAAAAGAAGTAATGGCATTTGCAGATGATGTTCTTTTCTTCCACCCGAAAGAAGGCTTTGAAATCATTATGACCATAGAACACTATACCCATGCCGTTTATCGAAAAGGAAAGAAGATACTGCCGGAAGAATGGGATTTGAATTTTGAAACGGGAGGGACTTATCTACAATGAAACGACTTGCCACTGTGCTGTTAGTCATAGCGATGCTGTTTACGCTGGCTGGCTGTGAATTATCCGAGGACATCATCACCACACCAGCAGAGGCATCAACAACCGAGACCGCTAACCCACCTCAAAACAGCGAAACAACCGAGCAAACAGCTCTACCATCGAAATCCGATGAAAGCACAGGCGGCACGGAAACAACAGCGGAAAGCATCGCCCCTCCTTCTCCGACAGAAGGCCAGGGACCGGCAGATACTCCGTCCCCTGAGTTACAAGATAATTCGAGCTTTGAAGTCCACTATATTGATGTAGGTCAGGCTGATGCCGCCCTCGTCCTTTGCGACGGTCAGGCCATGCTCATAGACGGTGGTAATGCCGAAGACTCCAGCCTGATATACTCTTACCTCAAAAAACTTTCGGTAGACCATTTGGAGTATATCGTCTGTACTCATGCTCACGAAGACCATGTTGGGGGTCTTGCCGGTGCGCTTAACTATGCAACAGTAGATATTGCCTATTGTCCTGTTACAAGCTATGACAGCAGGGCTTTTAACAGCTTTGTCACCTATCTGGATAAGCAAGGTGTTTCTATCACTGTTCCGACAACCGGGGATAGCTTTTCACTTGGAAGCGCAACCGTTCATGTTCTGGGTCCTATCAGCGTGGATGAAGATGAGCCAAATAACACGTCCATCGTCCTCCGCATTGTTTACGGCGAGACCTCATTTCTCTTTACCGGGGATGCAGAACGGGAGGAAGAACAGGAAATCCTTGACGCCGGATATACTCTTGAAAGCACCGTGCTGAAGGTTGGACATCATGGGAGCGCAAACTCCACGACATACCCTTTCCTACGAGAGATCATGCCGAAATATGCTGTTATCTCCGTAGGGGCTGGTAATTCATACGGACATCCGACAGAGGAAGCACTAAGCCGGTTACGGGATGCAGATGTAAAGGTCTATCGGACAGATATGCAGGGCGACGTGATCTGCACCAGCGACGGGCAAAGTGTGAGCTTTTCCGTAGAGCGAAACGAGGACGCTGATACCCTTAGCTCAATCGGCCCGAACAGCACCCAGCAAGGCAATCTGCCAACTGTTACAGAGTCGCCGGAGGGAAGCGGCCAGACACCGAGCGGAACGGATTATGTTTTGAATACGAATACCCACAAATTCCACTATCCGTCCTGTTCGAGCGTGAGCCAGATGAGCGAAAAGAACAAGCAATACTTCACAGGGACACGGGATGATGTTATCGCTATGGGCTATGAACCTTGTGGAAGATGTAATCCATAACACAGAGGGAAAAGAGATGTATCAAATCAACTGTACCGATCTACATGATGCCGCAAAGAAGATATACCGTTTTATGACTATGCCATCTTTGACGCGCCCGGAATGTTCTTTTTGGAGCGAGAAAGGCATCCCCGTTTCAATAACAAATGACGGCAAGGGATTTATGCTGGAAAAGGACTTTTGCAAAAAAGTGATAACTTCAAACTGCGTCGCTGTGTTGTGTGTGGCATCCACAGATAAAGCGGATAAGCGCCGAGTGGTGCTGAACTACATATTAGGCTTGAACATGATGGTACTTAATTTCCCGTCTGCCAATGGCAAACCAAATGAGGCAGAAAAACGACTGTTCAAAGCACTGGCATCATAGACATATTGAAATAAAAAAAGAGCCTCAGCCGACACCCGTGAGGGCATCGACTGAGGCTCTTGCTATGGTGTTACATCAGAGGGAGTGATCGT
>CANQGA010000151.1 GCA_947600145.1 uncultured Lachnospiraceae bacterium
ACGATTCTTAAGTACCGCCCGGACGTGATCGGCCTGCAGGAAGTGGACAAGGGATGGTATGACCGTCTGCAGCCAGGCATCGGGGATACATATGAGTTTCTTTATACGGACAATACTCAGGGCGGGATCAACCGCACCACAGCGGCTTACAACGCGGAGACCGTAACGCCGGTCGATGACGGCGTGGTCATCTATTCTCAGGGAGCCAGTCCCAATGACCGGGTTATGACCTGGGGCGTTTTTGAGACGGTCGCGGACCAACGGCGGTTCGCGGTGATCAATACCCATTGGGACACCAACCGTCTGGCCGATAACCGCTTCGTTCAGGCGGAGGAGATGGGAAAAAAGGTGCTGGAGATCCGGGAGAAGTATCAGTGTCCTGTCATATGCACCGGAGATTTTAACACCAACCGCATGTCGGGAGAATTTAAGAAATTTCTGGAACTTTCCCAAACGGCGGACGCACAGGCGAATGTGGAGGAACAGATCAACGGCGAGTACCGCTCGCAGCATACGCTGTGGGAGATGCCGGACCGGGGCAAAACTTCCATCGATCATATCACTTATACGGAGGACATAAAACCCGTGGTTTTTGCGGTGCTTGCAGAGAAGGAGATCCTGGGAGTATCCGACCATTGTCCTCTGCTGATCGATCTTGCCTGGAAGGAGTGAGTAAAAGGATTTCGCCGGATCCCGGCGTAATTCGGGGAAAATCGGGGAAAGGAGGTATTTTCAATGCTTCACAGGAAAAAAACTGGGAACGGAGAAACGGAGGTGATGAAGAAGAAAAAATACGGCAGAGGGATCATAAAGGAAAATCTGCAGGTGTACGCGCTGATGCTGCCGACGCTTTTGCTGATCTTTACGTTTTGCTATCTGCCGATGTACGGAGTGATCATCGCGTTTCAGGATTATGTGCCGGGAGCGGCGTTTTTGGGAAGCGATGTGAAATGGGTGGGACTTAAGTGGTTTAAGCAGTTTATCGGGGGACATTATTTCCAGAGGCTGCTGAAAAATACGGTGACGCTGAGTATTCTGGAGCTGATCTTCGGATTTACCGCTCCGATCCTGTTTGCGCTTTTGCTGGATCAGATCCGGCATCTCCGCTACAAGAAATTCGTACAGACGGCCAGCTATATGCCCTATTTTATTTCTACGGTCGTCGTAGCGGGCATGGTGATCTCCTTTACGGATGTCAACGGCCTGATCACGAATATGCTGACGGCGCTGGGATTTTCGAGACAGAACTGGCGTGTCAATTCGGCGGCGTTTCCCTGGATCTATACATTTACCAATGTATGGAAAAGCTTTGGTTTCGGGAGCATACTGTACTGTTCCGTCATATCGTCCATCGATCCGGGACTCTACGAGGCCGCCAAGCTGGACGGGGCCAATCGCTGGCAGCAGGCGTGGCACATTACGCTGCCCGGGATCAAGGCGGTAATCGCGATCAAGCTGATTACGACGGTAGGTTCCATCCTGTCGGTGAACTCGAATTTCATCCTTCTTTATTATCTGCCGGCGACTTACGATGTGGCCGACGTTATCGGGACGTATACATACCGGCTGGGTATTCTGGAGGGACAGTACAGTTATACGACGGCTGCGGGAGTGTTCACTTCGGTCATCGCGTTCGCGCTCACGTATCTGGCGAATAAAGTCAGCAACAAGCTGGCGGACGTAGGATTATGGTAGGTACAGGGGGTTGGAGATGAAAAATAAAAATAAAGTCCGTGAGGGAAACCCTGCGATCACTGTACTTTTATACATAGCGGCGGGAGCGATGGCATTTATCACGATTTATCCGATGTATTATGTGCTGATCCTTTCGCTGAGCGAACCTCAATTCGCGGCTACCATGAAAGTATATACCTGGCCAAAGGGCTTCAACCTGGGGGCGTATGAGACCCTGGTGAAAGACGCGAAGATGTGGAGGGCCTACGCCAACACATTTCTGTATGTTGTGTGCAACACGATCCTGGTGGTGACGACCTGTACGCTGGTGGCTTACGGGCTGAGCTATAAGAACCTGATCGGCAGGAAGTTTCTTACAATGTTTTTGCTGGTCCCGATGTATTTTTCGGGAGGAATGATCCCGCATTTTTTGCTGATCATGAAGCTGGGGCTTTACGACAGCCCGCTGTCCCAGATCATACCGGCGGCGTTTTCCATATGGGATATCATCCTGATCCGGTCGTTTTTCCGGACAATCCCGGATTCGCTGGTGGACGCGGCCAAAATCGACGGCGCGGGCGTTCTGCAGGTGCTGACCAACGTATTTTTGCCTCTTGGCAAGCCGATCTTCGCGGTGATCGCGGTATATACCATCGTCAGTACCTGGAACAGCTGGTTTAACGCAATGGTCTATCTGCCGCATATTACCTGGCAGCCGCTGCAGCTCCATTTGAGGCGTGTGCTGGTATCGTCTTCCCAGACGATCTCGCAGGTCATGGACCAGGCGGCGGCGAGGGAAGCGGCAGCGAAAGAGCTTTCCAACGCGCAGCTGCAGTATGCGATGATCATATTTACTTCGCTCCCGGTTCTGGCGGCGTATCCGTTCTTTCAGCGGTATTTTGTAAAGGGAATGGTTTTGGGATCCCTGAAAGAATAAAAATGATGATTTATGAAAGATTATGTCTGGTCATTTATGAAAAAAAAATATATGATTAAAATTACAGGAGGGGACATCATGAAAAAAGAAAAAGTTCTGGCTGTCATGTTGGCGGCGGCAATGACAATGGGGCTGGCGGCCTGCGGTTCTGGGAAGGGCACGGAGACTACGACTGCCCAGACCACGGCGGCTTCCACGACCGCGGCGGCAGCGCAGGAAGAGGCGGCTGCTGAGACGACCGCGCAGGCGGAGCCGAAAGAGCCGGATGTCATTCGGATTTTGGGCGTGGACCGTTCGGGTACTGATACGGACGGCAGGGTCGTCTATCTGTCGGACTGGGTGAACGGCGACAGCAAGATATGGCAGCGTCTGGCTTCGGATCTTCTGGAGAGGGGGATCGTGCTGGATCTGGATCTGATCGCGGAAGATCAGTACGAGACGGTGGTGCAGACGCAGATCGCCGCAGGGCTTAACTGCGATATGATCAATCTCCAGGGAGTGGATTCCAAGACGAGGCTGAATCTGGTCAAACAGGGCATCCTGGCCCCGGTAAATCAGATCTGGGAAAACTATTCCCAGGAATCCACGAAGGAATTCTATACCACAGGCTATGGCTCGGTCATGCTCCGCGATCGGATGGAGGACGGAAATGTGTACTGGCTGTCTCCCTTAACCATTGGTGATTTCGACGGCCGGGTAACGGGAAGCGTAAAGGGCGTGATGATCCGAAAGGACTGGCTGAACAAACTGAATCTGCCGGTGCCTAAGACGACGAACGAGCTCTATGACGCGCTTCTGGCGTTCCAGACAAATGACGTCAATGGCAACGGACTGGCGGACGAAGTGGCGAGAGCCGGGCTGGGCAGCTTCAACAACGGCGTCGCGCAGTTCTTCGGTCTGGGAACCGATCTGGTATGTTTTACGGATTATGATTCCGGCGTTCTGACTTCTCCGTGGTACATGGATGGCGTCAAGGATTATATCCTGTTTATGAAGCGGCTGTATGAGGCGGGACTTCTGGATCTGGCGGAGTCCGGCAATTCAGCGAAAGTCGAGAACCGGCTGGCCCTTTTCACTTCCTGGTGGTCGGAAACATGGGAGGAGCCTACCGTGCTGATTCCGGAGGGAGCGGATCCGGTTGTTTATGTGGGAATATCCTGCGATTCCGAGACAGGCGTTGAGCCGGTGATACCGATACAGGATGGTATTCAGAAGAATTCAAATTACCAGATCGCGGTTACCACTCAGGCGAATCCGGAAGCGGTCGGACGGCTTTTAGATTATCTCACCAGCGAGGAGTACAGCACGCTGACTGAGCTGGGCATTGAAGGCTATACCTATGAGGTGATAGACGGAGAGAAGAGAAAGATCCTTGACAGCGACATCAGCGAGGTGCAGATCATGTCGGTGCTTAATGCTTTGTGGACGAACAACGCGATTCTGCCCAGACTGGAGATCGCGGACCGGAAAGCCGGACTGGAGCCTCTGAAAGAGAACTGGCCCGACAAAGAAGAACCTGTACGCGAACTGTTTGAAAATTACGACCAGTATGCGCTTACAAGGCTCTCCGTCTCTGATGAGCTGGCAGTGGCCACGGAGGATGAGACACAGAGAAGCAGCGACATCAGGGCGGATCTGGATACCTACTATTCAGAACTTCTGACGAAGCTGATCATGGGACAACAGTCTATGGACGACTGGGACAGCTATATTGAGGATATGAAAGATCTGGGCCTGGACGAACTGATCGAAATCTATCAGGCCCGCTATGACCGCACAAAATAAAAGGGAAAGGACGGCCCGGCCGGCGGAATGCGCGCCGGTCAGGCTGCGCCGAAAAAAGCGATAGAGCAAAAAAGCGGATGAAAGCGAAGGGTGATCATGCTGAATTATTTTAAGGACCGGTTCTTCCGAAACACATTCCTGATCTACATGTCTGTCTTCGCAATTCTCCTGCTGGTTCTGTGTCTGGTCTTTGGCTGTCAGGAGGCGGCGCGGAGAAGAGAGAAAGAATTTAAAGAGGCGCAGGCGTCGGCCCAGCTGATGGCGCAGTCGATCGACGATCGGTTCAGCACCATAGAGATGGTGGCCACGTATATTGATTCCGCCAGATGGTCTCCGTATCTGTCTTCGGAATCGGATATCCTGAATTCAAAGCTGGATTATCTTGACATGAAAGAAATACATAAAGAGCTGGGGGTCTTTAATGACGTTTTGCGGATCGCCCGGTCTACGGCCATTCTGCTTCCAAGAAGAGATCTGGCCGTGGACCGGGTGGATTTCCGCCGGATCGATAATTATTTTCAGTGGGTCGGACTGGATCCGGAGTTTCTCGGGACGATTCAGGAGCAGCTTAAGGATAATTACAGTTCCCAGGTGCTGCTTTCGCCCAGAAGCGGGGAAGAGGGCAGCTGGGATTTCTGTATTCTGCGGCAGATCGACTATGACACCGCGTCCAGGATGATACTCTTCGTGCTGGTGGACGCGAAGCAGTTCGACAAATTTATCGGCTCCAATCTGGTATATTCCAGGAAGTTTCAGATCTGTCAGGACGATCAGGTGGTCTACTCCTATGAAAGGGAGGACGCGCCGGAGGGAGATCTGCTGGATATTGCGATCCCCTCTTCCCTGTATCAGTGGAGCTATCTGTTTTCCGTCAGGATGAGCCCGAATTCGGAGATATTCCAGAATTTAAGCATCGTCGTGCTGGGGCTTATTTTGTACGCCGCCGCCGTGGTATTTCTGGCGTATCTGCTGTGCCGGCTCACCTACAGGCCCGTCGCCGTTCTCATGGAACGGCTGGGCATGAACGTCCGGGAGCAGTTCTGGGGGCTGCGGGAGGTGGAAAATGTGTTCGTCAGCATGCGGAACCAGAAGGAAGGCATGGAGGAGCTGGCGAACCAGTATTACAGGCTCGGACAGGACAGCTTTTACGCAAGTCTTTTAAACGGTACCTTTGATGAGGAAAATGTGGACGAGTACGTCCAGAAATTCCATACGGAACTGAAGCAGGATATGAGCTATCAGGTCATGGCCTTTTCGGGTATCCGGCCTGACAGCGGGGAGTATAAAGAATTTGCGGAGTATGTGCTGAAGCTGCAGGTGGAATGCTACCGAGAGGGGATCATCGTCCTGACCTCCTTTATGGAGGGCTGCATGCTTTTGATCATGGCGGCGGAGGGCGGTGAGCAGAAGCTTGCGGAGCAGACGGAGCGGGTCAGAAAGACGGCAGGCGAATGGTCTGTGGCTTCGGAGCTGCGTCTTTTTGCCGGAGGCGTCCATGAGGGCTTTAAGGGGATCCACCGTTCCTATCAGGAGGTAAAAGAGAGCATGCGCGGGGACAGGCTGGAGGAGAACCGGTCCGTCTATTATTATCCCTTCGATATGGAGCTGAAACTGATCAAAAGTCTTCGGGGCGGGAGCTTTGCGGAGGTGGAACAGGTGATCCGCGAGGTGAAGGAGGAGAACTGCCGGAGAGCGATCCCCGCGGAGATGGAATATAAAGTGACCGGAGTGATCTATGAAACACTGTACCGCTACGCGCTGGAATTTGAACTGGAGTGGAAAGGAAGCGTATCGGAATGTCAGAGGCTCATCGACGCGGGCGACCTTGAGGGCCTGTGGGGACTGGTGATGCTGCGCCTTCGGGAGATCGAGGAGGCCTATCACAACCGCAACCGCTTTGTCACCGTCGGAGGACGGCTGGTCCGTTACGTGGAGGAACATTTCTCGTCGTCTTCCCTGTCGCAGCAGGAGATTGCCGACCACTTCGGCATTTCCAGACCGATGGTGTCCAAGATCTTTAAGGAGACCGTCAATATGAATTTCGTGGATTACCTGCAGCTGTTGCGGGTGGAGGCGGCGAAAAAGTACATTGACGGCGGGGATTACGATATGATCCGTGTGGCCCGGCAGTGCGGCTATGAGAATGAGTCTACGTTCCGGAGAGTCTTTGTGAAATATGTGGGCGTGACGCCGCAGAAATATATCAATATGAAGAAAATGTGAGACATCGGTGCGGGTTCGGGGCGCGGCACGGTCCGCGCCCCGTCTGCCGCGCAAGGAGGGAAAATCCAGGTATGTATATTGAGGAAAAGGCCAGGGAAAAGAAGACGCTGCTTGCCGCCCACAGAGGCGTAAGCGGCGGAAATATACCGTGCAACTCGCTGCAGGCGTTTCAGATCGCCTGCAGGCAGGGAGCGGATATTGTGGAGCTGGATGTGGAGAGAAGCAGGGACGGGGAGCTGTATGTACAGCATCCCGGTATGGAGAAGGTGCATCTGCGGATGAAGGATTCCATCAAAAATTACGGATCTTCGTTCGTGGACCAACTGTATCTGTCCAACTGCGACATGACGGCCACAGAGTGGCATATTGTCCGTCTGGAAACGGCGCTCTCCTTTTTGAAGGGCAGGGCCATCGTGGCCATCGACAAATTTGCCGGCAATCCCGAGCAGATCGCACGGCTGGTCAGAAAGCTGGGGATGCAGAAGCAGGTTCTTGTCAAGACACCGGACCGGCCGGAGTGCGTGGATGCGGTCGAGACCTACGCGCCGGATCTGCCGTTTATGCCGATCGTGAAATGGGTGGACCGGCTGTTTGATACGATGGCCGAACGGAATGTGAACTATCTTGGTTCGGAGGTGGTCTTTGATTCGGAGGACGCGCCTGTGGCCGGCCGGGAATACATCGAGCGGATGCACCGGATGGGAAAGCTTATCTGGTGCAACGGGATCCTGTATGATTACAGAGAGCCTCTCTCCGCGGGACACAGCGATGACGTGTCCATGCTGGACGACCCGGAAAAAGGCTGGGGCTGGCTGGCGGACCGGGGCTACGATATCATTCAGACAGATTTTCTGCTTCCGTGCAGGCAGTTTCTGGAAAACACGGGGCGGCGCAGGAAGGTCTGACGGAGAAAAGTGAACGAAACCATAGAGAAAATGAAAGGCGGGGACGAACCAGA
>CANQGA010000152.1 GCA_947600145.1 uncultured Lachnospiraceae bacterium
AGCCACGTCCTTTTCTATAATCTTAGATGTATTATATAACTTTTTCAAAGTAAAATCAACTAAGTTTGGAAAGAACCTATTTACCGTTTACGAAAAGGGTATTGGAGAACGTCCAACACAACAACGGTCAATAGGGCATTATCAAAAGAAAGACTGATACGGTCAGGCTTTTATGATTTAGCCATTGCGTACCAGTCTTTGCACGTCAACTGTTGAAACCGCCGTGTACCGAACGGTACGCACGGTGGTGTGAGAGGACGGCGGCTAATCACCGCCTCCTACTCGATTCTAAAGATTTACTATATTTACCACGCGGCTGAATCCGCGATTTTTTTTCAATTTCATCGGCTGGCATTTGAGCTATAATCTGTAAAAAGATTTCCTCTAGGCGTTGATTTATACAAAGCTTTCGTTCATTTTTTCGGCGAATGATTCCATGACAGCCGACAGGGGAAATATAGATTGCATTTGGTGCATCGGGCGATATAATATCAGGTAGTGTCTTAAATACGCAATTCTCGGGGATTTCTGAACAATTTAATTCTTCTCCGTTATTGGATTGAATTATTCCATCTCCAAGATTGAAGAAATGTTCATCTGTCGAAATATGAACTATTTTTTCGCCCATAAAGCCAGCAAAGTCAGAAATATTAATTGCTTCTAAGTTGTTCGAAGCTAAACGTGTACCTATCCAATAGACGACTGGGACTGCCCATGAATTTCCTAATGCCTGATAACGATTTGTTCTTGTTGCACCAGTAATAGCTGTGTAATAATCTGGAAAGCCCATTAATCGTTCACATTCAAGCGGAGAAAGTCTCCTTGGACGTCCATCTTGCACTACAAATAAGGAACCATTATATGCAGCAGCATTTCCGTTCCATTTAGTGCCATAAGCAGAATATAAGCAATCCGAATAATTGCGAAATACTTCAAAGTCATGTCCGTCTTTTTTAAAACGAAGTTTTACAGACGGAAATGTAGGAAGTATATTTTTATGCAACTCAAATAAAATGCTCTCTGGCATAAAATCTTTACCACCTGCGATAACATAAAGTCTTTTGCGTTGTTGTGGAAGACCAAAATATTTTGCATCAAGGATACGCCAAGCAACATTACGTTTTTTGCCACGAAGAACTCCAGCATTAGGCCAAGTTCTATTTTCCAGAACCTCATTTAGTCCAGCAAGCGAAGAAATCAGGCATCCAAAAGCATTTGTTTTGTCTTTTAGAACCCCTTCTACATTTTCCCAAAATACAATCGAAGGAGAAAGTCCGTGCTTCCTTCTAACAGTGTCATTCGCTTCAATAATATCAACAAATTTTAATGTTAAATTTCCGCGATCATCTTTCAAGCCATGTTTGAATCCAGCCAAAGAGAAGGCTTGACAAGGAGTCCCGCCGCAAATCAAGTCAGGTGCGCAAATGCGTTCTTCCATTAATTTATCTGCAATAGTATTCATATCCCCCAAGTTAGCAATATTAGGGAATTTTTCGTTTAATACCCGTGACGGAAAAGGAGCAATTTCAGAAAACCATTTAAAATTAAAACCCAAAGGATTCCATGCAACGGATGCTGCTTCAATCCCTGAGCAGATGCTTCCAACAGTATACGTCATTACAATGCCCCCTTTCTGATTATATAGTATACAGAACATACGTTCGATTGTCAACTGTCTTTATTCATTTTTGCAAGATATTCATTAAACTTTTCTTTCCAAAGCTCTAAATCATACCAACAGCAGCCAATACAGCCGTTTTCATCTGCTTTAGATGTGCCTTCCCAATGTTCATTACCTTGATAATACCACTTAATGCCAAAGAAATCTCCGCGTTTCCCTGTTGATACGCATCGCTTACAATACCTTTCTTTTTGCAAATTAGTTTGATTGGTTAAGAGCTGGAATTTATGCTTTATTTCGTCATCTGGCATAGTGGTTTCGTTAACGGTTTCACCGTTGACCCATCGAGAAGATGGAAATTTGTGATCAATAATTAATTCTGTTTGCGGTGTATCAAAACAGGCATCTTTTAAAGGTAATACTGATTTTATACGATTTTGTAAACTGATAGAGATAGAAAAACGCTTTTCATTATCTGCAGCATGACGGGGCAATCTAATGAGTAAATCAAAAAATTGTTTCCCTCCACAAGTTGCACAATCTCTTTTCAATGTAGCAATATAGTATCCCATTTGCTTTAATGCCTTAATTCGAGCAGCAGGTTGTGGATTGCTTTCTGGAACTGGTCCGCATTTTCTGCATTGCCATTTTGTTAAAGAATCTTGACCATTAAGGGCATCAAATACAGCTTGTGTATCATAGGCCTGCCTATTTTCCCAAAACTGACGCTGCGAGTTTTGCCAAAGGTTATTTTTTCCGGGATCAAGTTCCGTATAACAATTTAATACCCAATTTTTTACATCATCTAATGTTAAAGGGACATCTGTTCCCTGATATTTTGATTTAATAGGAACACATCCGTTCCACGTTTTGCCTGTATATCTAAATGTTACACTAAGATAATAATCTTGCATCCCATGGATTTGAAACAATTCTCCAGTCTTAACATTTGCGTTTATTCGTATATTTTCAAAAGGATACGCTGTCATATTTCTGCACCCTCCGTCTTATGTATAGTCATCTGTATAATGAAATATTGAATTATATTTATTCTGCATTTTCTTTTTTAGTTTCTTCCATTTTTGTTAAACCTAAACGAATTAGTGCCACTGTTGCTTCTGAGCGAGTTTGAAAGCGGTGTTCGAAACGGAAATCTTCAATCTTTTGAAATAATTCCTTATCTACGGATACCGTATAACGTGGTTTTTCAGTAGCCATTTAGCATCACCTCTTTGATTATTATACACCAGTGAATCAACGGTGTAAATAACCCAGATAATATTATTCGTTTGATTTTATTTGACAAGTAGTTCACTGCATCATATAATGTATATGATGCAGTGAACCACCAACAATTAAATACTTACAAAATGATTTGCGGAGATGAAAGGAGATAGCTATGAGTATCAAAGAGTATCGTAACATGAAAGTTTATGAACAAAGCGGGTATCAGTACAACCCTACTCCTGTTATTACACTGAAGGGAACTGGTTGAAAGCTTGTGGCTTTAATATGGGAACACCGATCATAGTAAAATGTGAGGGCGATAAACTTACCATTACCCCGGCGGCGAAAAGTGCAACTCAATGAAAGCAGAAAAGAGAAGTCTGGATGAACTTATATGAGGTTTTCCAGATTTCTTTTTTGTCGCTTATTATGTGGTAATGAAAGGTATCAATTAGTATATTAAAGCGATAAATAAGCAACAAAAATGATAATATTGACACGAAAAACATTGAAAATATAAGGATTTTCATGGATCTCAACTTCTGTGGCGGGGATTTCACTGTGCAGGGGAAGTCCCCGCCTGATTTGTGTCCATGGATGGGCCAGACGCACGCGGATCTACAGCCATGCAAGGACAGTCCCCGCCAGGTTCACGCCCGCGCAGAGGATGATTCCCACTATGGTCGGCAGTACGGCGGCAAGCGCGGTCCATTTCCGGCTTCCGGTCTCCCTGCGGATGGTCAGGCAGGTGGTGGAGCAGGGCCAGTGGAACAGGCAGAAGATCATCATGCACAGGGCGGTCTTCGCGGTCCAGCCGTGGGCGGCCAGGATGGTGAAGAGGGCGGCGGGATCGGTCATTTCCACCAGGGTGCCGGTCTGCAGGTAGGCCATGAGGATGATCGGAAGTACGATCTCGTTGGCCGGGAAGCCTAGGAGAAACGCCGTCAGGATAACTCCGTCCAGACCGAGGAGGCGGGCGAAAGGATCCAGGGCGCCGGTCACGAGCAGGAGAAGACTCTGACCGCCGATATGAAGGTTGGCGAGAAGCCAGATCAATACGCCGGCAGGGGCGGCTACAGCCGCGGCGCGGCCGAGGACGAACAGGGTCCGGTCGAAGATGGAGCGGACGATGACTTTGCCGATCTGGGGACGCCGGTAAGGCGGCAGTTCCAGCGTGAAGGAGGACGGAACGCCCTTAAGCAGCGTGTGGGACAAAAGCCAGGAACAGAACATGGTCGCGGCGACGCCGAGCAGGATCAGGGCGGTCAGCAGGATCGCTGCCTGCAGATTGCCGGAAATCGCGCCCGCGGGATCGTGCGTGCGGCTCCCGGCCAGAAAGAACAGGGTGATCAGGCTGATCAGCGTCGGGAAACGTCCGTTGCAGGGGACCATCGAGTTGGTCAGGATGGCGATGAGCCGTTCTCTCGGAGAGTCGATGATACGGCAGCCGACGACGCCGGCGGCGTTGCAGCCCAGGCCCATGGCCATGGTCAGGCACTGCTTGCCGCAGGCGCGGCAGCGCATGAAGGCACGGTCCATATTGAAGGCGACGCGGGGGAGATAACCCAGGTCTTCCAGCAGCGTGAACAGCGGGAAGAAGATGGCCATCGGCGGAAGCATGACGCTGACGACCCAGGCCAGGACCCGGTAAGCCCCGCAGACCAGAAGATCTACCGGCGCTTCAGGCACGCCGAGCCATGTGAGGGCGGCGGCCAGGCGCGGCTCGAGCGAGAAGAACAGATCCCACAGCATATCCGACGGGATATTTGCCCCGACCATGGTCAGCCAGAACACGCCGAAAAGCAGAAGCACCATGATCAGGCCTCCGCTGAAGCGGCCGGTCACCACGCGGTCGATCAGCTCTTCCCGCCTCCGGTAATCGACGCGGGTGTAGCGGACGGTCTCGCGGGCCAGCTGTTTGGGGGAGAAATCCAGGCAGTCATAGCAGTTTGCGGTTCCGGCCGCTTCGAGGATCGCCCGGCGGAGCCGGCGCAGATCCTCGCTTTGGCGGGCGCAGCAGGGGATCACCGGGAACTGGAGGACGTCCTGCAGAAGCCCGAAGTCGATGGATACTCCCTTTTTGCGGGCTTCGTCGCAGAGATTGACACAGAGGATCAGAGGGATCCCGCGGCTCTTCACGCAGTCCAGTTCCACGATCTGCTTCAGAAGGCGCAGGCCGCGCTCCGGGCAGGTGGCGTCGCAGACGACCACGATCACGTCCGCGCTGCCGGCGCTTAAGAAATCCCGCGCGGCTTCTTCTTCCCGGGAATGGGCGGAGAGCGAGTATGTTCCGGGCAGATCCACCAGCAGGCAGGTCTGCCCGTCTTCTTTCATCTGCCCGGCCGCAGGGGCGACGGTTACGCCCGCCCAGTTGCCGGTATGTTGTTTTAAGCCGGTCAGGCCGTTGAAGATCGTGCTTTTCCCCACATTCGGGTTGCCCGCCAGCGCCACGGTGATCTGTTTCTGTTCCACGGAAACCTCCATAAAGCGAAGTCAGCCTTACGATTACAGTATGAAACCGGCAAACTGCCGGTGCCTGGGTATTTTATTTTTCAGGAAAATGTGCTATAGTATGATACAGACAATGAGAAGTACGGATCCGGCAGATCTGAATGAACAGGAGGTTTACGGCCCATGAACTATATAAGACGATTTCTGGCAGCCCTGATGCTGTGCTTCTGTCTGACTCTCGCGGCGCTTCCCGCGCAGGAGGCGTACGCGTCCGGGACAGAGACCGCTGAGGAGACGGAGGATGCGAAGCAGGAAGATGAGGAGACCTTTTTCTTCATCATGATGGGCGGCGCGCTGCTGATCGTGATCGTGGCAGTCGTGACCGCGGTGTCCACCGTATCGAGTTCCATCGCAGTCGCGGCCAACATGGATGTGGACGGCGAGTAGACGGAACGGTTTCGCGCGGAAACAGGCCCGGCGATGAGCCCTGTCAGATTCAGGGCGGCCGCCGGGCCGGATTTTTTATTTCCTTGTATTCATCCGGACCGCGTATCTGCTGCGGCATCGTGCGTCTGCGGGGACTGCGCCGCTTCTACGAAGATCTCCCTGCTGTTCTGCTCACGCAGGCCGATCACCGCGCCCTGCACCAGATACGCGCGCATACCGCCCGGCCGTCCGGCCAGCACGCACCGGATCTCTTCTTCCGGCGTAAAGCCCAGGTCGCGAAGCCGCCGTGCCATGTCCGGAGGACTGGCGATCCAGACCACACGGGCCTTCCCGCCCAAATCTATCTGACTCAATGGAATGACCATTGCGGATCCCCGGGAAACCGTATTTATGATTACAGTATGCGAAACAGAACAACTTGGTGTTGCCGTTCCGCGCGGCTTGTGCCATAATGGAGTTGTGTGGGATCGGACATCTTTGGAGCGAGGCTGACTGATTCAGGAGGCAGAAGACATGAAGTACCAAAATGTAACGGACGGAATATTCATAAGCCGCCCCAACCGCTTTACGGCGGTCGTTTCCGTCGGCGGACAGGAGCAGACGGTCCATGTAAGGAATACCGGGCGGTGCCGGGAGCTTCTGGTGCCGGGAGCCCGCGTGATCCTGGAACATCACAGCGATTATCGGGAGACCGGCAGGAAGACGGAGTATTCGCTGGTCGCGGTCTATAAAGGAGAGATGCTCATCAACCTGGATTCCCAGGCGCCGAACCGGGCGGCGGAAGAGTGGCTGCGCCGGTACGCGGAAGAGTGGCCGGACTATGACATCCACGATATACGCCGGGAAGTGGTTTACGGCAATTCGCGCTTTGACCTGGCTTTCGCGACGTCCAAGCGCAGCGCTTTTATGGAGGTAAAGGGCGTGACGCTGGAGCGTGACGGCGTCGCCATGTTCCCCGACGCCCCCACGGAGCGGGGGGTCAGGCATCTGCTGGGACTGGCCGAGGCGGCCGGTCAGGGATATCTGGCTTATATCCTGTTCGTTATCCAGATGAAGGGCGTGAACTGTTTTGTGCCGAACCGGGAGACGCATGAGCGGTTTGCGAGGCTGCTGCGCGAGGTTCATCTGCGGGGCGTCCATGTGATGGCCTATGACTGCCGGGTGCGGGAGGACGGCTTTGAGATCGACGAGCCGGTAGAAGTACGGTGGGAGTGAGTACGCGGCGCCGTTACCGATAAGATGCAACATCATTTTCCGATTATCGGTGAAAAATTTAACAATTTCACCGTTGCGGCTCCCCGGAAAGTATGCTAGAATCTTTTGTCAAAGAAGGCATAATACAGCCGTTGATGCGGCGGAACGGAGCATCATTTATGAAAACTATCACCTATCAGAGTACCCGCGGCGGAGAACGCGGCGTCAGCGCCTCCCAGGCGATCCTGAAAGGGATCGCGTCGGACGGAGGTCTGTTCATGCCGTCGGAGATCCCGCAGTTAGATAAACCGCTCAGGGAACTGGCGGAAATGACATACCAGGAGCAGGCGTACGAGGTCATGAAGCTGTTTCTGACCGATTTCACGGAGGAGGAGCTCCGTGACTGCATCGAGAAGGCCTATGACAGCAAGTTCGACACCCCGGAGATCGCTCCCCTGGTCCATGTGGGCGTGGCCTACGTTCTGGAACTGTTCCACGGCAATACGATCGCGTTCAAGGATATGGCCCTGTCGATCCTGCCCCGGCTTATGACCGTGGCGGCGAA
>CANQGA010000153.1 GCA_947600145.1 uncultured Lachnospiraceae bacterium
GGCTGAGCGCGGCGCGGGAAGCGGAAGATTCAGCGGCTGAGCGCGGCGCGGGAAGCGGAAGATTCAGCGGCTGAGCGTGATGCCGCCGAGTGCCAGCATTCCTCCGTAGCACAGGGATAAAAACGCGATCCGGGCAGCGGCGCCGATGAACGGCGGGAGGCAAGAAAAGACGTTTGTCTGCGCGAAGGCATTGTCGAAGAAGAGCAGGATGCCGGCGGAGACGGCCAGCGAAAGGGCCGGTTTTACCGCCATATCCCAGACATTCCACTTAAAAGGGGCGATGCGCGAAAGCGACCGCAGATGCATCAGGGCCAGAAGGATATCCGATGCCAGCATGCCCCAGAGATACGCCAGGATGCCGAAACGGGGAATACCGAAGAGCACGAAGGCGATCCGCACGGACAGCGCGGCGGCGTTCTGCAGAAAGGTGGTGCGGGTCCGGCCGAGACCGTTCAGGATGCTCCCGGTGGTGGCGGACAGGTAGAGGAACGGACAGAGCCAGGCCAGGATCTCCATAAATGTCCCGGCGGAGGCGCTGTGAAACACGCTGGTGCCCAGAACCTTCCCGAACATGGTGAAAACGCCGATACAGAGGATGCCCATATAAAGGCTGTACCGCAGGGACATGGTGACCGTCTGCCCGATGCGGTCGGAGCGGCCGGACGACTGCGCCTCGGCCACCGCGGGGAGCAGCAGGACCGCCATGGAATTGGTGATGGCGGACGGAAACAGGATAAAGGGCATGGCCATTCCGGTGAGGACGCCGTAGACGCTGAAGGCTTCGGAGGAAGACAGGCCGTAAGCGCACAGACGGCTTGGGATCCAGATGGACTCGGCGCTGGCCAGGATATTTAAGATCAGGCGGCTGCCCATGAGCGGCAGGGCCAGCGCCATCAGGGGCGGAGCGGTTTGGGCGAAGACGGAGAGGAAGGAGGAGAAAGTGGGTCCGGAGGCCGCGTCGGCGGCAGTGCCGGCGGCCTGCGAAGTACCGACAGCAGTGCCGGCGGCCTGCGGGGTACCGGCGGCAGCGTCCCGCGGCCGGAAGAACAGAAAGCAGACCATGGTATACAGGCACGACGCGATCTCGCCGATCAGGTGCCCGGCCACCGCCAGTTCCACCGTGACCGCGCGTCCGCTTTCCAGAAGGATATCGGCGATCAGGAAGACGGCCGCCATGCGGATCATCTGCTCCACGATCTGAGAAAACGCCGGGACTCTCGTCTTCTGAACGCCGTAGTAGTAGCCGCTCAGGCATGCGTGGATGGCGGAAAACGGCACCGATACCGCCATGAACGGCAGAAGCGCCGCGCACTGGTCTTCCATCAGGATATAATGGGCGATGGGCTCCGCAAACGCGAGGATCGCCCAGGCGAGCGCGAAGGAGATGGACAGGGAGATCGAAAGTCCTGTGAAAAGGATCTGTTTTCCGCGCCGGACATTTGCCGCCACGAAACGGGAAACGGCGGTCTGGATCGAGCCGGCGCAGATGCCGAAGCAGATGCCGTAAATGGGGTGTACCATGTTGTAGAGGCCCAGCCCCTCCGCCCCGATGGCGCGGGAGAGGAAGATCCGGTAGAAGAAGCCGAGGACCCGGACGGCGAAACCGGATGCGGTCAGGAGGAGCGTACCGGTGATCAGCGTGTGCTTTCGGAAAAAATCGGTCATGGAAAATGGTTCCTGGGAGGGGACGGTGTTATCACAGAATATGCAAAGGCCCCGGGATTCATGCCCGCGCGGGGCTGCGGGACGCGCAGGGGAGCGCCCTGCCGCGCGGGGATTCGCGGATGCGGGGAAATTGTCCTGCCGCGCGGCCGCGCGGGAAAATTTCTCAAGAATCCCTATTGCAATACTAGGAATACTATGTATAATAGAAGAGTAGGCTCAGGCCTGCATTCATGCAGCAGAAAGGCGGATAACACAGATGAAACAGGTAATTTATTTGGACAACGCGGCGACGACGAAGACCAGGCCCGAGGTGGCGGAGGCCATGATGCCGTATTTCACGGAATATTACGGGAATCCTTCTTCCATTTACGATTTTTCCGGTCCCTGCAAGGAGGCCATCGCCCATGCGCGCGAGGCCGTCGCGAAGTCGATCGGCGCAAAGACGAATGAGATCTATTTTACGGCCGGCGGCACCGAGTCCGACAACTGGGCCATCAAGGCCGCGGCGGAGGCTTATCAGGATAAGGGAAAGCATATCATCACCAGCAGGATCGAGCACCACGCGGTGCTCCACACCTGCGAGTATCTGGAGAAGCGGGGATTTGAAGTGACGTATCTGGATGTGGACGAGTTCGGGACCGTGAAGCTTGATGAGCTTAAGAAGGCCATCCGGCCCGACACGATCCTGATCTCCGTCATGTTCGCGAATAATGAGATCGGGACGATCCAGCCCATTAAGGAGATCGGCGAGATCGCGAAGGAGCACGGGATCCTGTTCCACACGGACGCGGTCCAGGCCTACGCCCATGTGCCCATCAATGTGGATGAATACCATATCGACATGATGAGCGCCAGCGGCCACAAGTTAAACGGCCCCAAGGGCATCGGCTTCCTTTACATCCGCACCGGCGTCAAGATCCGCTCCTTTGTTCACGGCGGCGCCCAGGAGCGCAAGCGCAGAGGCGGGACGGAGAATGTACCCGGGATCGTGGGTCTCGGAAAGGCCGTGGAGCTGGCCATGCAGGATATGAAGGAGCGTGCGGAGAAAGAGACGTACCTGCGCGACTATCTGATCGGGCGGGTCTTAAAGGAGATCCCCTACGCCCGCCTGAACGGCCATCCGGTCAACCGTTTGAGCAACAACGCGAATTTCGCGTTCCAGTTTATCGAAGGCGAGTCCATGCTGATCATGCTGGACATGGAAGGCGTCTGCGGTTCCAGCGGCTCGGCGTGCACGTCCGGATCCCTGGACCCGTCCCATGTTCTTTTGGCCATCGGACTGCCCCATGAGATCGCCCACGGCTCCCTGCGTCTGACCATGAGCGAGGAGAATACGAAGGAAGAGATGGATTTCGTGGTGGAGAAGCTGAAGGCCATCGTGCAGCGGCTTCGGAGCATGTCGCCTCTGTATGAGGATTTCATGAAGAAAAACGGCGCAGACATACGATAACGATACGAAAAGGAGACCTTATCATGTATTCAGAGAAAGTAATGGACCATTTTGAGCATCCGAGGAATGTGGGCGAGATCGAGAATCCCAGCGGCATGGGAACCGTGGGCAACGCCAAGTGCGGCGATATCATGCGGATCTATCTGGATATCGACGAGAACCAGATCATCCGCGACGTGAAGTTCAAGACCTTCGGCTGCGGCGCCGCGGTGGCGACCAGCAGCATGGCGACGACCATGGTGAAGGGCAAATCCGTGCAGGAGGCCATGGAAGTGACCAACAAGGCGGTGATGGAGGCGCTCGACGGACTTCCGCCGGTGAAAGTCCACTGCTCGCTGCTGGCGGAGGAGGCGATCCACGCGGCGCTGTGGGATTACGCGCAGAAGAACGGGATCGAGATCAGCGGACTTGCGAAACCCAAGTCGGATATCAGCGAAGGGGAAGAGGACGAGGAATATTGAGAAAAGGGGAGCGGCGCCGCATGGCGCCGCTCCCCGTGTACCGGTTCATTTTTTCGCGTTTACTGAGTATTCGGTTGTTACCAGATCCTCATAAGGCACCCGGGCCGGCAGTTCCCCGGCTTCCTCCAGGATATTCTGCAGCAGATCGAAGCTTTCTTTCTCGAACACCGTGTCGTCTTTCCAGCTGTCCTGATCCTTGTACCGTCCGACGATGATCGTGATATTCTCAAGGGGCGTCTCCTCAAACTGGGGCCGGATCGTTTCCGCGATCTCCTCGGCCGTGTGGGAGTTTACATAATCCATGCCCTTCTGGATCGCGTTGGTGAATTTCTGAATGATCTCCGGGTGGGCCTCCATATAGCTTTTCTTCGCGCTGTAGGCGGTGTAGGGGACATAGCCGGAGTCGGTCCCCAGGGACGCGACCACATAGCCGCTGCCGTCCAGCTCCAGGCCGGTGGCGTAGGGCTCGAACTCCACGGTATAGTCGGCGTCGCTGCCGGTGAACGCGGCGGCAGTCAGGCCGAAGCTGATACTCTGATCGATGGAGAGATCGGCGGCCGGGTCGATCCCGTTCTTCTTCAGGATATATTCGAAGACCATCTCCGGCATGCCGCCCGCGCGGCCGCCCAGAACCTTCTTTCCTTTCAGCTTTGCCCACTTAAAGTCGTCGTCCGGCTCGCGGGCGACCAGGAAATTGCCGGCCCGCTGGGTCAGCTGGGCAAAGTTGACGGCGTAGTCCTCCGCTCCGCCGGCGTAAGTATAGATGCTCGCCTCAGAGCCCATGAAGCCGATGTCCGCGTCGCCGCTTATCAGGGCAGTCATGACTTTGTCCGCGCCGCCGCCGTTGACCAGCGTCAGGTCGATCCCCTCTTCCTCGAAATATCCGAGTTCGATGGCGGCGTACTGGGGCGCGTAGAAGATAGAGTGGGCCACCTCGTTCAGCGTGACCGGTGTCAGTTTGTCAGAGGGAGTTTTTGCCGGATTGCAGGCGGCAAGAGAGGCCGCGGCCAGAGCCGCGGCCATGGAAAACGCGATGATCTTTCTCATAGGATCCTCCTTGATTCGGAAATGCTGATAGTACATAATACTGCGAAGACCGGAAAATGTGCGTTCCGGCCGGCCTAAGCCGCGGGAGGATCCGGATAAAAACGGCGTTTCAGCGCGTCCCGTTGTCCGCGCTGTCGCGGCAGATGATCACAGTCCGCGCCGGGTCTACTTTGTCCCTCTCCAGGATCAGTTCCCCGATGCTGTCGGCAGTGATCCTTCCGCCGGACGGATTGATGACGCTGTCGACTTTGCTTGTGATATCTGCTTCAACGGTGGAATATTCAAACGCCAGGGTCGTGTTCAGCAGCCGGCAGTTCTTCATGACCAGGTTGTCGATATAGCACATGCCCTGCAGGCTTTCAACGGTGCAGTCTATGAGGGTCAGGTTCTTCGCGTTCCATCCCAGATACTCGCCGGATATGAAGCTGCCCTGCACGGTGACATTTTCACTGTTCCAGAACGCGTCCTTGGAGAGAAGCCTGGAATTGCTGATCCGGGCGTTCTTCGCCCCGTCAAAGGAGTAATTTCCGTAAAGGGTCAGTCCGTCGATGTTTAAGCCGGAACAGTTCATGGCGAAATAATCGCCTTTGGCCGTCACATGGTCCAGCGTGACGTCCGCGCAGCTCCACAGGGTCTCCGCCGCGTTGGGGAAGGATACGTTCTTCAGGGTGACGCCGGTGCAGCGGCGGAAATTCTTCGGCGCCTCGATCTGGCTGTCCTCGACGGTGATGCGGTCGGTGTACCAGACGCCGGCCCTGGCCATTTCAAACCAGGTGCAGTCTTTGGCATAGATGTCTTTCGCATACCACAGCGGGTACTTCCATTTGAACATGGAACCGTACAGACGGATATCGGAGCTTTCCTTCAGCGGCGATTCGCCGTCCGTGAAGATCGTGTCCCTGATAATCAGGCCGTGTTCGCCGAACAGGGGCCGTTCGCCGGTGTAGTAGCCCTGTTTGATTTCTCTGTCCATTGAATTTGTCCTTTCGTATATGAATGGTTCAGTCTGCTATTATATAACGCCGCCGTTCGGACGGCAAGAGTTTATCGCGGATAATTTTGCGCGTTTTCCCCGACGAACCGCGTGATCCCTTCCCGGAGCCGGCAAAGACCGTCTTCCAGCGTGCCGCGGCTGCAGGCGATGTTCAGCCGGAGGAAAGCCGCGCCCGCCCGGCCGTACTGGCTGCCCTCAGAGACGTACAGGCCTGTCTCGCGGCGGAGAAATTCCTGCAGCCGGGAAGTATCGGAACAGATCTTCTGGCAGTCCAGCCAGAGCAGATAGGTGGCTTTCGAGGGCACAAGCCGGATCTGGGGAAGATATTCCTTCAGAAAAGCTGCCGCCGTCTGCTTGTTGGCGAAGAGAAAGTCCCGCAGCCCGTCAAGCCAGTCCGCCCCCTTCGTGAAGGCTGCGACGGCCGCGGGAACGGCAAACGCGTTGGGTTCCGCCGCTTCGTCGGTGTTGAGCCCGCGCCATACCTTATGGCGGAGCACGGGATCCGGCACGCAGACGGCGGCGGTCTGGAGACCGGCCAGATTGAACGCCTTAGTGGGCGCGATACAGGTGACGCTGTTCTGCCTGCACTCTTTGTTTACGGAAGCGAAGGGAACGTATTCTTCCCCGGGATCGGTGAGGTCGCAGTGGATCTCATCCGACACCACGGTCACATGATGGGCGGCGGCGAGACGGCCGATCCGTGCCAGCGTCCTTCTGTCCCATATCTTTCCCACCGGGTTGTGGGGGTTGCAGAGGATCATCAGGCTTGTCTGCGGGTCGGCCAGCTTCCGTTCCAGGTCGGCGAAATCCACGGAATAGGCCCCGTTTCTGTACAGAAGCGGGCTTTCCAGGACATTTCTGCCGTTATTTGCGATGGAGTTGAAGAAAATGTTGTAGACGGGCGTCTGGATCAGCACGTTCTCCCCCGGGGTCGTAAGTTTGCGCACGATGGAGGACAGAGCCGGGACGACTCCGGTGCAGAAGATCAGCCAGTCCTTTTCCATCCGGAAATGGTGGCGCGTTTCCCACCATCCGCAGATGGCCGCGTACCATTCTTCCGGCACGACGGAATAGCCGAATACGCCGTGGGAGAGCCGTTTCTGCAGCTCTTTTTGGATCTCGGGCGCGCATGGGAAATCCATGTCCGCGACCCACATGGGCAGTTCGTTATCCGCCACGTCCCACTTCAGGGACGACGTATGGCGGCGGTTTACGGGAGCGTTAAAATCATATTTCATAAAAAGGCCTCCGTTCATTTCATAAGGTACATCGGCGCCGGCCGCCTCTGCCGGTCCGTCCTGTTCTATGATACACCTGTCCTCCCGAAATAGCAATCGCTTATACGGGACCATTTCTTTTTATTATGCTTGACATACTTGGTAAAAACAGTTATTCTGAAATCGAAAATCCGCGTTGGCGGTTCAGCGAAGGAATATGGTAAGAGGTGAATGATTCATGTTAGCAGGCATCAAGAAATTATTCGGACAGGTGGATATGACGGAAGGAAGGCCGTGGGAGAAGATCGTACTGTTTACGATCCCGATGCTGATCGGCAACATCGCCCAGCAGCTCTACAACACGGTTGACAGCATCGTGGTCGGCCGGTACGTGGGCGACAACGCGCTGGCGGCTGTCGGAAGCGCCAGCCCGATCTTCAATCTTCTTCTGGTTCTGTTCGTCGGGATCTCCATGGGCGCCAGCATCATGGTATCCCAGTATTACGGTTCCAGGGACCGGGTAAATCTGTCCCGGACCATCGGCAGCTCCCTGGTGCTGACGGGGGCGGCCTGCCTGATCCTGATGGTCGTGGGTTCCGTCTCGATCCGGCCGATCCTGGAGCTTCTGGACACGCCGGCCAG
>CANQGA010000154.1 GCA_947600145.1 uncultured Lachnospiraceae bacterium
AATATATTTCATTATCGGCATATAAGTCAAGAATATACTGAAAAATGCAAAAGCAAGAGCGATCGGGAAAGCGAATGGGCGTTGCAGCCGGTTTGGAATCATGGTATAATGAATCCTGATTTATATAAGGGCCAATAGCTTGACTTTGCTGAGAGGAAACACCGTAATGAATAACGAAGACATTTTGACAACAAGAGATCTGACGAAAAAATATCGTAAGGAGCTGGCGGTGGATCAGGTTTCCATGTCCATCAAAAGAGGTGATATCTATGGCTTTATCGGGGAGAACGGCGCGGGAAAGACCACGTTTATGCGGATGGTGTGCGGTTTGGCCAGACCATCTGCGGGGGAACTTAAGCTCTACGGCGTGTCGGGAAAAAGAGAACTTCAGAAAGCCAGGAAGAATATGGGGGCGCTCATCGAGAATCCGGCAGTCTATCCCAATATGACGGCCATGGAGAACCTGGAGGTACAGAGGCGGTATCTGGGAATCGGAAGAAAAGATTCCGAAGAGATGCTGAAGGAGCTGCTGGAACTGGTGGGGCTGGCGGATGCCGGCAGGAAGAAAGCCCGGAATTTTTCCCTGGGGATGAAACAGCGCCTGGGGCTTGCGATTGCCCTGACAGGGAACCCGGGATTTATTATTTTGGACGAGCCTACCATAGGCCTCGATCTGGTGGGCAAGTCGGAGCTTAGAAACCTCCTGTTTAAGCTGAACCGGGAGAAGGGGCTGACGATTTTCTTCAGCAGCCATGACCTGTCCGAGATGCAGCGGCTGGCTACCAGGTACGGCTTCCTGCACAGGGGAAGACTGATCAAAGAGCTTACCGCGCAGGAACTGGAGCAGGAATGCGGCGCTCAGGGGATCGATGCAGAACAATATTTCCTGAACCTTATCCTGAATGCGGGAGGTGAAGGGAAGAAATGAGACTTTTTGTCAATGAGCTGTGCAAGATCAAAGCCTCAAGATCTGTAAAATGGATCACGATCGTGTTTTTCTGCTTTGCGGTATTGGCGGGCGTCGTATGGAAGAGGGCGGCCAGTCCTGTGGAAATCTATGGTTTTGGCGCGCCTTTTATGTGGATCTTCGGCAGCGGCGCGTCAGGGTTCTTTCTGTATGCTGCCATTGTGGCGGGCCTGTTTGCCAGTGAATTTGAATCAGGCGTGATCCATAATGTGCTGGGCTGCGGCGTGAAGAGGAGCAGTTATTTTATCGCAAAGGTAACGGCGATTTTTGGGATCACGATCCTGATCTATCTGAGCAGTCTCGGCGTTCTGTTTCTGTTTAAATGCCGGATCGCGGGCTTCGGCCCGGCAGACCTGGTTTTTGCCGATTACGGCCGGAAGGTGCTGGTTTTTAACGGATGGGCGGTCTGTTCCCTGTTGTCCTATGTGGCCGTATATATTTTGATCGCCTGTCTGTTCCGGGAAGCTGTTCCAACCTTCATCGCTTCCCTTGCAGTCACTCTGTGCGAGCTTTTTAATCTGTTCAGGGGGCCTGTCCGGATCGCGATAGACGCGTTTGGCTTTATAGAGCGGGACAGAATTTTAACTCCTGAGTTTGCCGCGTTATTTATGCCCTGTGTCTGGATCCTGGTGATTTCTCTGATCGGGGCATATATACTTTTTCTTGTACAGGATATAGACTGAGCGGATAGAAAGGGTCGGATGGGCTGCAATGAAAAGCGTATTTCGTGCGGAGATCTATATATTACGGCATGACCGGCTGCTGTGGCTTATGCCGGTATTGTACTGCGCGGTCGGGATTTATGCCGGATTTTACGACCATGCGGTCATGGATATCTACAAAGGGGTGGAATTGTTCAGTCTGCCGGAAATTTTGAATGTGTTCTTCTCCTTTTCCGTGGCGCTGCTGACAAGCTATGTGATCGGAGGCGATTTCAGCAGGCGCACGGTCTTGAACGCGCTGTCCGCAGGGACCGACAGGAAGAGCTATTACTGTACCAGGCTGCTGGTGCAGGTGCTGCTGACGGGGACGCTCTTCGCCGGTACGGGGCTGATCCATGTGATCTGCCATTCGCTCTGGCCGCGCGGAGATGCGGATATCCGGATCGCGTTCCTGTGGCAGAAGCTGGTCGTCTATATGGTGATGGTGCTGCTTCAGCTGCTGGCGCAGGCATCCGTCATGAACGCGGTGTGCTATTTTGTGAGAAACCAGCTGGTGGCCATCGTATTCGGAATGGGGATGGTGTATTTAGAACTGATCATCCGTCAGGCCGCGGAAATGAACGGAATGACATCTGTCCGGGCGCTGGCTGATTTCTTGCCCACGAATGTGATCCGGGGCATTTTTGCCTATGCGGTCTATGACAGGGTATTTACAGGGAAATTTTTCCTGTATGGGCTTTCGGCGGTTCTTATTATTGCGGTGAGCAGCGCGGCAGGGTATGTGAGGTTTTGTTATGACGGGGACTGATTGCCTGAGGTTTCATGCGGAGGAGAAATACTTATGGATAAGGATGAAAAACTGGCCGATGCCCGGCTTTTGGAGCTGCTTGAGCAGTCGCCCCAGAAGGGTATGGAAGAGGTCATCGAGCGGTACACGCCTTTGGTATGGAGTATCGTGGGACGTCATTTCAGCAACCCGGAGGATATCAGGGAGTGCGTGAATGACGTTTTTTATAATTTTTACTGCCGCCGGGAACAGATCGATTTGACGAAAGGGTCTCTGGGGCTGTATCTGAGCATGACGGCCCGCTCCGCCGCCATTGACCGTTACCGGAGGGACTTGCGGCAGCCGGAGTCCGTTCCTCTGTATGATGTCCCGGGGACGGATTCCATGGAGGAAGCCGCTTCGGCGCGCATGGATATGGAGAGCGCCCTGCAGAAGCTGGATCCGCAGGACGCGGAGATCATCCGCATGAAATATTATGGAGGGATGACCGTATCGGAGATCGCGGCGGCTCTGAAGCTGCCTTACGAAACGGTAAAGAAGCGGCATCAGCGCAGCCTTAAAAAGCTGCGGCTCCTGCTGACAATAGGCCTCATCCTCCTGATGGCGGCGCTGACGGCCTGCGCATATCTGGTGCTGCGTCATTTCGGCGTGGTGCCGGGGCTGGGCGTTACCACCGGGACGGAAGGTCAGGCGTACACCTTAACGCGGCCCGTGACTGTGGAGACGGAAGAAGGTGCTTATACCGTCTCTGTGGCAATGTATCTGGAAGGCACGCTGTATCTGGAGATACGGCCGGAGCTTCCGCCGGAAGCGCTTGAGCGCCTGGAAGAGGCCATAGAATCGCAGGATGGTTACGATGGAGAGGCATCTACGCACTTTATGACCATATCCTGTGGCGGAGAAACGATCAAGACGCCGACAGGCTATGATAAATATCAGGGGCATTTCGTGGTCGACTTGCAGGCTCCGCCGCCGGAGGACGGGAGCATCCGGATCATCTTTATGGGGATGGAGTTTGACGTCCCGATGGAGCGCCGGGATGCCGGAGAACCGGATGACTACCCTTACGCCGTGGGAGAGCGGGGCGGCCTGCTGGCCATCCCCAACCGGCAGGAAGAAGGCCTGATCATGGAGCTTTACGCCCTGAACAGCGGAGAAATGCCGATGGCCCAGTATCTGATCTATGACGCCCATATGCAGGGCAAAACGGATGATATCACCCTCTCAGGCGCGGACGGAACATGCTGCGCCGCCTCCTACTGGTACGGACCCGCCACTTACGTCACAGAGACGCTCTCCCTGTGGAATTTCGGGGATGTGGAACCGGGGGAGTACACCCTGCGCGTTCCCTATGTATATCTCATGGCGGACCTTTCCGAAGAGCCGGAGGGCATTCCGGTGGATCTGGAGACATGTACCTGGGAGGACGCGGCGATCCCGCTGCCCTACGGAAGCGTATCTCTTGTCTCCTGTGAAAGTGTGACGGAGGATGCGGTGCCGGAGCGGAGCCTGCTTGACAGCGGCGGCTGGGTCTTCACCATGCGCTGGGAGCCGTCTGGGGACAGCCCCCTGAAATTCACGTCGGACTCCTTCATTCTGGATGTCCGGATGCCCCAGGGACGGCACGCTGAAGGGAGCAATCTGCCCACGAACGAAATTTTCTCCCTGGGCCCCATGGAGGAGGACGGGACGTTCCGGTTCTATTTCAATGTGGACAGGACCCTGGAGTGGGACTTCACGCAGGCGGTTCTGCTTCCGAAAGCGGACAGCCGGTTGAGTTATCGCTGGGAGCATGTGTTTGAGATTCCGGTGACGATCGAATAGTGCATGAACAAGAATAGAGCATGAACAGAGCGGATACAGGGCTGTGCCTGTCGGGAAACCGGTGGGCGCGGCCCTTATTTTTGCATAAAATTTCTTTTGCCTGTCCCCCTGAGGCGCTTTTCCATCGAATATATTATTGGTGATTTAAGCAAACCAAAACCAATAAGGAGGTTTCGTATTATGAAAAAGAAATTGACAGCTAGCTTGCTTGCCCTTTGCCTTGCGGTTTCCCTCGCGGCGTGCTCGTCCGGCGAAAGCGGCGGGCAGACGGCGCAGACGCAGGAAACGTCTCAGGCGCTGGAAGAGTCTCAGCCACAGGAGCCGTCGGCGGCGGAGAGCAGTGAAACGCCGCAGGAGAACGGCGGGCCGGAGGAAGAAGAGCAGCTTGCGGAGTCCGCTCCTGAGTTCGAGTCCGCATTTGCGGATCCCGTTCCCACCCTCTCCACCACGTTAGAGGAACAGGTCTTATACGAGGACAACGGCATCGCCATACGTGCGACAGGCATCGCTCTGGATGAGTCGGGAGAGTATGAATACATCACCCTGGCTCTGGAAAACAACACCGCAGAGGATGTGGACTTTGCAGCGGGAATAGCCGAAGAATTCTGTGTCAACGGATATATGATCTCGGACGCGATGGGTGGAATCTGGGAGACGGTGCCTGCCGGTGAAACGGCGGACGCGGCGCTGACTTTTTTCCTGTCCCAACTGGAGCGCTATGGCATTGAGGAGATCGGAGAGGTGGCATTTGAAATCTATACCGATGTCGGCGACCTCGGCATTTTGACCGTTCGCACCAGCGCCGCCGACAGCTATGAACGCCTTTGCGACACCTCCGGCCTGACGGTCTATGAGGACGAGCGGTACAAGGTTGTCTATCAGGGCACCTATCAGAATCCGGTATATGAGGGTCTGACGTTCTATCTGGAAAACAACACCGATGACATCCGTTCGTTCGACACATCCCTGACTATCAACGGGGAGGAAGGAGCCGCGATTGAGGGGATCGATCTTTATCCGCATACCGCCGCGCTTCTTGACGTTGATGTGACGGACAACAGCCTCTTCGCCACGCTGGATGATGTGGAGACGATCAGCGTGAAATATTTCTGCATTTATCTGCGCGGCGGCGATGACCGGTTGTTCACGCCGGAGTTCGCGCTGGATCTGAGTGAATAGAGAGGAAACCTGCTGCAAATACAAAGTATCACGATTGTTTAAAATGAAAGGAGCTTTATCGTTATGAAAAAGAGATTGACAGCCATTTTACTTACACTTTGCCTCGCGTTCTCCCTCGCGGCCTGTTCGTCCGGTGAAAGCGGCGGACAGACGGCGCAGGCGCAGGAAGCGCCGCAAACACAGGAGCCGTCCTCAGCGCAGAGCGGCGAATTGCCGCCTAAGAGCAGCGAGCCGTCCCAACCCGCGGAATCATCCGCGGCGGAGGAGAGCAGCGCGGCGGCGGATGCGTCTGAAAGCGAGACATCCGACGCCATTGATGAAGAAAATCTGAAGACTTATCGAGACGATTTGACCGAAGAGGACATTCAGGCGCTGAAAGATGCTATTGGAAGGGCCGTCATTTCGGAATACTGCGAGCCGAACAATATCGATCCAGCAGATTTCTCATGGGATGTGTTTACTTCTAACGGGGGATACAAATATGTCATGTGGCTGGAGGATTTGCCGGGGAAGATCAGGGAGTCTGATGAAGGGCCTGTCGTCTGGGTCGATGACGAAAGAATCGAACGCGTTACGGTTGAAGATGGAGCAGACGATAACGCCAAAGTAACGGCGGCGGTCTGTAACGGAGCTCTCGATTATTTGAATACACAGGCACCGTACAATGTCGGGTATTTGATGAGTATGACGCGCATCCCGCACATCTGCGATCTGGTTGAGACGATCGATCTGACCGCTCTTTCCGAGAGTGCAGATTTTGAATAGAACAGATTGAATTTTCCGGAAGCTTGCAGCAGGACAAGGAAGAGGGTGTTGGAAAATCTATTTTGATTTTGCAGCACCCTCGCGTCTGTTACTCTTTCGCGTCCTGCAGCGCGATCTGAAGACCAGTGAACAATTCGCTGCAGCGCACGGTCTTTTTTTCTGACCGAAACACAGTGCAATGAAGACTGAGAGGGATATTCCGGCCATCATAGTCTATGCGCTCGCCGTTATGCGCAAGGATTTCCCGGGCGATTCCTTCTGCATATCCTTCGTCCTCGCTTGCGGTGAGCAGCGCGAACTCATCGCCGCCGATGCGGAATACAAAGTCGTCCTCTCCGGCGGCATTCTCCATCCGCCGCATGGTTTCAAGGATCGCCAGATCTCCTGCCTCGCGGGAAATCTCATTGATCGGGATCAGGCTTTTAATATCGCAGCATACAAAATAGCAGTTCTTTCTGCTCTGAAACAGGTCATATAGTTCACTGATATCAAAATTTCTCCGTTCTCTCATATACACATCTCCTGTCTTCAAAGGCGTATTCAGCCTTGGGAAAAGTTCCGAACCCCGGCTCTTCATCCGGTATTCGGAGGGTGAACAGTTCCAAACCTGCCGGAACGCGCGGGTAAACGCCTCATAGCTGGAATAGCCGAATTTCAGCGCCGCATCCAGGATACTGGCCCCGGGACATTCCACCAGGAACCTTGCCGCTTTCGTCATTCTGCGCCGGATCAGATAATCCCGCACGGAAATATGGTTGACAAATCGGAAAAGCTTTTCGAGAGTGGACTTTGAGCAATAGCATGCCCTGGCGATCTCCTCTGTACAGATATCCGTCTCCAGGTGCTGCTCCATATATTCCAGCGCTTTGGCTAATAGTTCCAGATTGTCCATACTCTCAGCTCCTTATGCTTCTTTTATACGATCGATCGTAGCCTCAGTATATCAGAATGTGTTTGGGATGTCTTGATATTTTGGGTAATGTTGCAGCAGATCTTTTCCGGCGCGCTAAAGATAAATGCTTGTTTATTTTCTGCGGAGGCCGGGGCGCGGAAAGCTACAAAAGCTGTTTACAGCATATTTTTTATATGTTAAGATTTAATGAGGATAAAGAGAAGCTGTATGAGTATGTGAACAGCCATCGGGAAGAGCTGGACCGAATGGACAGCGTGGAGATGGCTGCGGCATTTGCGATGCTAGGGGAACAGAAGCGGTTGAAGAAGCTGGTGAGCCGGCAGAAGAAGGAAGGGAAGGAGACAGGTATGTGCAAGGC
>CANQGA010000155.1 GCA_947600145.1 uncultured Lachnospiraceae bacterium
ATAGTGTTGTCAATTTAGATGAGCTTAACTATCTTGCGAAAAGAATGGATAGCTTTGTGGATAAAGAGTTTAAACAATTTTATGCGGCAGCAAATTGTTTCGGAATTAATAAAATGAAGGAGTTAATTAACCTAACTTTTAATCTACAGCATTATACATTGATTCAAGACTTCAGCAGTAAGGAGAATATCGGTAAAACTCATTTATTGAACAAGCTCGGAGGTATGAGCGAAGAAGAAATGGAAAAAACCGATTTTGCTTCAGTGGGCAGAGAATTAATTAATTCAGGAACAGGAAAAATAACCGAATATGGGTTATTGTTTGAAAATATAGATGTTCCACTTGAAGATGTATATGACGGACAAGTCTTCCCTTTGTATGTATATAAAGACTGCGTTGCAATCGTTGGTATCAAGTTTAAAGAAAAAACGGAATATGCATATCTGCCATGTGATGATATAGAATTTGATAATGCAGTAAAAAGACTGGGAGCATATACATTGGATCTATGTGAGATTGGTTTGGCGGAAATAAATATTACAGATAAAAGATGCTGCGATTGTTTTAAAGAGGTTTTTATGAATGAAGATATATATTCAGTTAACCTTCTAGCGGCTGCATTAGATGGTGTAAATAATTATGATAAGCTGTCCGCTGCGATAGAATTTGCCGATGCAAATGACAGTAAATCTCTTTCCACTATAGCACAAGAGCTTGATTCTTTCATTTATCTACCCGAAGTAAGTGATCATGAAGATTTAGCAAGACACTGGATAGAGGTCAATAAATACGAATTGGAATACGATTTAGAAGATTATTTCTTATTTGACCAATACGGAGAAGAAGTTGAAAGTGAAACGCAAGGTATGTTCATATCAGGCGGAGGCTATATCTACATTGAAAATAATCAAACACTGCAAGATATTCTGGATACAAACGAGGGAGAATCTATTGTGAGGGGAGTGATGTAATATGATAGTAGTCAATAAAATATGAAAAAATAATTTAAGAAGGAGAAATATTCAATGAACGAATGGGATCGCCTGCATAGACAGGCAGAAAGGTATAAAGCAGAGTATCCGCCCGGAACACGCATTATGCTTCTAAGTATGGGCAGAGATATTAATCGAGTTGAGGATAACACAAGAGGAACAGTCAAGGCAGTTGATGATGTAGGAACACTGCATTGTGCTTTTGACAATGGCAGATCACTTGGTGTTATTCCCGGCGAGGACTCATTCAGAAAACTAACAGATCAGGAAATTGCCGAAGAAAACGGAGAAAGCATCAATATGAAAAAAGCATTATTATGCATTGATAAAGATGTAACCTTTGTAGGATATATTAAAGGCGAGCGTTGGAATGGCTATGAATGTCCTCTTTTTACTAAAGATGAGGCAGAGCGTATCTGTCAGGAGTTTTCTGACGGTAAAACAATTGATCTATCATACGATGAAGAACGTGATTGCTATATTGCAGAATATATTGAAGAAGGAATAACCGATGAGTTTGAAGGTCAAGATTTTGAAATAGAAGGCGAAATTAAACACCTTTATCCAATCGGTTCAGGTGAATGGACTTGGAGTAAAGTTGATGATCCTGTAGAAGAAGATCAATCTGAAAGTGAGGACGAGGACAACGCTCCCGTCATGGGAATGTGAGGTAATTATGAATTCTATAATAGTAAAAGCACAATTTAATCAGGAAGCGTATATCAACCCTGCTGATGTTATTGCTGGAATTAAAGATATTTTGGGATTTAGTACCACATATGACAGTTTTTTAACTGTAAATGACGGTCAATTAGTGAAAGGCGAAGATATCAGCTATCACGGTTCTCCTATGTATGAATACAAAACAATTTCCAATAACCCAAAATGGATTGAATTGTTTAACAGTATTCAATGTATAGAGGACTATTTAAATCATTATAATGAACCGCAGTGGAACAAAATCATTGAACAGGATTTTGAACAAGATTTTGATGAGGATGAGGACAACGCTCCCGTCATGGGAATGTGAGGTGAGCAAGAAAAAATAAATAACTAGAAACGGTCGGATGCCATATGGCAATCCGATTTTTTGATATGTTCTCAGGAATAGGCGGATTCAGATACGAACTTGAAAAAGCAGGGGGCTTTAAATGTGTAGGATATTGTGAGATAGATAAGTATGCAAAAATGGCATATGAAGCTATGTATGATACGGAAGGAGAGATGTATTATGAAGATGCAGCCAAAATCAACCCGTATGAGTTACCCGATTTCGACCTTATTTGCGGAGGATTCCCTTGTCAGAGTTATGCCGAAGAAATAGTTATCCCGAAGTTTGAGTTGCACCCCATATAAATAAAGGAATTGCGGGCAAAAACTTCGGGATAATAAAATGTCCATTCTTTACTTGTATAATTGAAGAGGCAGGGACAACCTGACTATTTGAAATGCGAGGTAAAAGGAATGGACACATTTAATCTAAAAGAAGCCGCAGATCAGTCTTTAAGGCTATTGGGGCAAAGTGGAGCTAGCGTGAAGACAGTCAAGGAGTATCAAACCACTGGTTTTGGTGCTATCATCCGCCATTTCACCCGTCAAGGCATCGTTGACGTGAACATCGGGATGCTCGATGCATTCATATTAGAGCAGCGCGAATGTTTTGAACGGGGTGAATTCTCCGAATGGAAATGGTGGATGGTTCGCCGTGGAAGTGAGCTGATTAAACATTATGTTCAAACTGGGATGGTGGATTTGTCAGTTCTTAGACCTTGGGAACCTGTTTTAAGGAAACCTCATCAGAGTTTGGAACTGGACGAACCAACATCTACGCAGTTAGCCGATTCCAATGATATTTTTGCACTGGTCTGGCGCGTCAAACAAGCTCTCTTGAAAACGGGACTTACGAAAAACACTGTCCGGCACTATACGGCCGAAGGATTATCGGTCATTTTGCGTAGGCACACACAGCAAGGGTTAGAACGCTATTCTGAATCACTGGTGTGTAATGCGGTGGCAGAAGTACGGAAAAAATATGAGCAAGGGCTGACTTCGCGAAGTTCATACCAGAACCTGAGAAAAGCGAGCTTTCTTCTTTCAGAAATGCACCGAACCGGCGAAATTACACTTGGCAAAATTCCAGATTGGGGACACCGAGAACCTGTCCCGAAATTTGCAGGTTTGTTAGAGAATTTTTGTGAAAACGCCAATCGTACCAGTATACTTGCAGGCGGCACAGTAAAAACGGCCAGAAGCGCCATACGTACCTTTTTCTTTGAACTGGAAGCACGTGGTTGGCAATCCTTTGACGGAATTACTTTGGCGGAGGTCAGCAGTGTCATAACCCACATGGCAATGAGGTACAAGGGAGGCCTGCATTCGGCAATCTTTTCTGTACGAGTATTCCTGCAGCATTTGTACGAGAATCATTTCACGCCGGAAAATTTAAGCCTTGCGATTCCTGAAATGGTTGCGCGCAGAACAGTATTCCGCGAAGGGTTTTCCGCCGTGGAAATTGAACGGCTACTCGACGCGCCTGATGTGGGAACGCCTATTGGTAAGCGCGATTATGCCATTATGCTTTTGGCAGCTCAGACAGGTCTCCGCGCCTGCGATATTGTTAATCTCAAGCGAGAGGATATCGACTGGCGGGCACGGGAGATTCGCATTGTTCAGCAAAAAACCGGAAAACCATTGAGCCTGCCCCTTGAACCCGAAAGCGGGAATGCAATCGCGGATTATTTGCTAAATGCTCGACCTAAAAGCGATTTGCCATATATTTTTCTATGCCATGTCGGGGTTCTACGTCCCATTAACAATCGTAGCGCCAGTGCCATCGTTACTAAATATCTGCATCGTGCGGAAATTGTTTCAACCATACCCCGCAGAGGATTTCACAGCTTTCGCCGGTCGTTCGGAACCCGCTTGCTGCAAAATGAAATACCACTTGAATTACTCCAACAGCTTTTAGGGCATTCCAAGATTGATTCAGCTAAGCCATATCTCTACGTGGATGAATTAGGCTTGAAAAATTGTGCTTTGGGTCTTGTTGCCCGTACAAAGGCAGGTGTTCAAGCATGAACTATACTTTTGAGAGCCTTTTTGCCCAGCGCCTATACGAATTTATACAGCAAAAAAATGCTGTGGGGTTTCCTTATGCTGAATCAACCCGTTTGTTATCCGAGTTTGATCGATTCTGCCTTGAGCAATTTCCAAACGAAGCAGCTTTAACCAAGGAGATTTGCTTGGCATGGGCAATTCGGAGAGATACCGAAGGAAACAACACGTTTCGTAATCGTTTAATGCCGGTCAGGGAGTTTGCCCGATACCTTAACCGTTGTGGTGAGCCGGCGTTTGTACTTCACCCCAATTTTGCCAAGAAAGGACCACGGCATATTCCACACATTTACAGTGAAGAAGAAATTGTAGCGCTGTGGGAGGCTTTAGATCAACTCAAGCCGCGAAAAAGGTATCCTATACGCCATTTTGTAATTCCAACTCTTGTCCGGTTACTGTACTGCTGTGGTCTGCGTCCCTGTGAGGCCCGGAAACTCCGCGTTGCCGATGTTGATTTGAAAAAAGGTCGCTTGGACATTATGGAGAGCAAAGGCCACAAAAGTCGCATTGTAATGATGGCAGACGATGTTACAGAAATGTGCCGTCGGTATGACGAAACCGTTTCTAAAATTATGCCACGACGCGAACTGTTTTTCCCAAATACAGAAGGAAATATTTACGGAAAAGTGGGAATTGAAAAAACTTTTCGCATTGTGAAAGTCAAAGCAGGCATCGAAATATCCGGCGAGCATTCTCCCAGACTTTATGACTTCAGGCACACATTTGCGACGCACCGTTTGTACCAGTGGATGCACGAGGGGAAAGATGTAACCGCCATGCTGCCGTACCTCAGTGCCTATATGGGGCATGCGCAGCTTAGTGATACGTATTATTATATCCATCTGGTACCGGGTTTGTTTGAAAAAATGGCAGGATTTGATTATTCAGCTTCAAACTATCTCTTGCCGGAGGTGGAGTACGATGAATGATTTCTTTCATGCTGTCAGAAGCTTTCTATTAGAATATTTGCCGAATCAAAGGTGTTTTAGCGAAAACACAGTGAGATCATACCGCCAGGCATTAAATCTATTCATTCTATATTTGCGAACTGAGCAAAAACTAACAATTAGACAGATACGGTTTGACACCTTAAATCGGGAGATGATTCTAAATTTCCTTGATTGGCTTGAAACTAATCGGCATTGTGGCGCGAGTACTCGCAATCAAAGGCTTATTGTGTTGCGCTCCTTTTTCGATTACGTTGGAATGCTTGACTGTTCACAGATTGCGTTGAGCGTGGCCGTCCAGAATGTTCCGCTTAAAGCAGCGCAGGGTAAGGTGGTGGAATATCTTTCGGAACATGCACTTGAGAGTTTATTAAAGCAGCCTAATCCGGCTAAAAGAACCGAACTGCGTAATCTGTTTTTCATGGTGCTGATGTACGATACAGCAGCGCGGTGCGGAGAACTTCTCAGCATGAAGGTTCGTGATCTTCGACTTAATGTTCAATATCCAGTCGCCTATTTACACGGAAAAGGTAACAAAACTCGTACCGTTCCATTACTTGCAAGAACAGTTGAGCATTGTGAGCGATATTTGCGCACATTCCATCCGAATGAACCGGCGGACAGTGAAAAGCCTTTGTTTTATACCATTATTCACGGAATACAACAGCAAATGTCTGCGGATACGGTTGCGTTGTTTCTTAAGAAATATGGTAAAATGGCTCACAATTCCTGTCCTGAAGTTCCTGCTCATATCCATGCACACATGCTCCGCCATACGAGAGCAATGCACCTATACCATCAAGGGATGCCGATGATGCTTCTTTCTGAATACCTTGGTCACGCCAGTGAAGAAACAACTAAAGTTTACGCTTATGCCGATACCGAAATGAAACGTGCAGCAATTGACAAGGCCGATATTGTCCGTAATGGGACACCTCAGCCTGCATCAATCTGGATTGATGATGAAGAAATGATTCTTAAGTTATCCGGCCTAATTTGATGAATGGACATTTTATTATCCCGAAGTTTTTGCCCGCAATTCCTTTATTTATATGGGGTGCAACTCAAACTTCGGGATAACTATTTCTTCGGCATAAGCCTGGTTATTCCGATATCGGAATAATCAGAGCTTTTCAATTGCTGGAAAAAGGGGAGGTTTTAATGACGCAAGAGGAACTCTTTTCTTTGAAATTGCCCGAATCGCTGCCGTTAAAAAACCTAAATATCTGTTACTTGAGAATGTTCCCGGACTCCTGTCGCATGACAAAGGCAGGACGTTTGCGGCGATCCTCAGTACGCTGGATGAGTTGGGGTACGATGTCGCATGGCAAGTGCTTAACAGCGCAGATTTTAATGTCGCCCAGTCAAGAAAAAGAGTGTATATTATCGGATTTCTTAGAGAAAGATGTGCCGGAAAAGTATTGTCTTTCACTGAGTCAAATCCAAAAACTATTGTCAGGCGCATACCCGGAAGTGAAGGGAACAGAGTCTACTCAGTCGAAGGGTTAGGTATAACTTTAACAGGATCGGCAGGTGGTTTCGGCGGTAAAACAGGACTGTATGAGATCATGGGTTTACCTATTAAGGTGAAAACAAAAAGCGGATATCAAATAGCATTGCCCGGTGACAGTATTGACCTTGCATATCCTAACTTAAATTCAAGGCGAGGGCGGGTAGGAAGCGAAATAGCCCATACGGTAACGCCAAGCTGTACACAAGGGTATTACGCATTATTTATAGATATGAATCCAAATCCCGATGTAACTGAGCTTGCAAGGTGTATAACCGCAAGGCAAAACAACGGAATAGGCAATCGTAAGGGAGAAAAGTCAGGAATAATTGTGGTTTCAGAACCTATAGCAGTCATCAATCCTGAAAAGGAAAAGGTAAGACAGCAAGGCAGGCGGTTTAAACTTCCGAACGAGCCTATGTTTACAATCACTGTCTGTGATAAACACGGAGTAATCTATTGCGGTTATATACGAAAGCTGCTGCCGATAGAATGCTGGAGGCTTCAGGGTCAGACAGATGAGAACTTCTTTAAAGCGTTTTTCCTTGATAAAGAGTTAGGTATCAGATTCAACCTCATATATCAAAAACACAAGAATAACCGAGTTAGGTTAATGGATTGGGCGTTTGAGCATCAGAAGCTCTCCGACTGTCAGTTATATAAGCAGGCAGGAAATTCAGTTACTACTAACGTCATAACAGAAATTGC
>CANQGA010000156.1 GCA_947600145.1 uncultured Lachnospiraceae bacterium
TGCAGGCCAGCATGCTCTGACTCCCGCGGACGCAGTAAAAAACCAGCGGGATCCCGGCCGGCAGTTCCCCCAGCCGCTCTTCCAGCTCGTCGAACGGGATGTTCACCGCGCCCTGCAGATGCCCCTTCTCATAGGCTTCCCGCCCCCGCAGATCGATCAGATACATCCGGCGTCCGGTCAGGATCCAATACTCCAGCTCGCGCATGCTTATGATCGGATAACGCATATCTCTTTCCTGTCCTTTTTTATTACCAATATATGCGGACAGACAGCGGTGCGTGTCCGCCGAAAGCGCCGCGGAAACCGGATCCCGCGCGAAAAAAAGAGGATGTCCCTCTTCCGTGAATCTGAGAATTCACAGGTTTGGGACATCCCCGGGTCTGCTGATCTTATCGGTTGTTTCCGCCGCAGTTCTTGCTGCTGTTCTTGCCCGTGCCGGTCTGGCTTCCGGTCTGGCTGCCGCCCTGGCTTCCGCCGTTCTGGCCGTTGCTCTGGCTGTTATTCTGACTGTTGTTCTGGCTGCTTCTGGATTCGTCCATATCGTAGCTGTTCTTTGCCATGTCTTGGTACCTCCTGACAATAATAGGTTTTTTGTTACAGGAGTAGTATGGCCGGTTTCACAGCAGCTATACACACATTTTAAGAAAAAGCTCCGCGTTATCAGTCGCCCAGCACATTGGCGATCCGGACCGGCTGGCGGTAAGTCCATCTGGAGACCTTCACGCCGGACTTCTCCGAGGACGCGTGAACGACCTGACCGTCGCCGATATAGAGCGCCACGTGGTTCACCTGACCGCCCTTTGCGTAGAATACCAGATCTCCCGGACGGATCTGATCGGCGCCCACGGAAGCCCCCTGACATGCCTGGGAGCAGGAAGTGCGCTCCAGCCAGACGCCCGCCGCGTTCTGCATGATATACCGCACGAACCCGGAACAGTCGGCGCCTGTATAAGGATTGGTCCCGCCCCACACATAGGGGTATCCGACAAACTGCAGCGCGAAATTCACGATCTGCTGACGTCTCTCGTTGGACGCCGCGGCCGCGATCTGCGCCTGGGCTTCCGCGTCCTGCTGGAACGCGGCCCATTCGTCCGCGGTATAGATCTCAACCTGATCCTGGGATACGAAACCGGTAACCGCGCCGTTGGTCACGCCCATCCAGCCGCCGCCCTCGTCGGACACGATCGTGTAGCTCTCTCCCGCCGACGCCGTCTTCACGATATCATAAGAATCCATAGATACATAGATATCGGCGCTGCCCGTCACATAGGCCGTGCAGCCTGACGCCAGTCCGCCTGGCCCTTTTAAGGACTCATATTCAGCCGCCTCCGCCACGGAAGCCGCGGCCGCCGCCGTCAGAATGCTCAATGCCATTATTCCGATCCTATACCATACCCGAAATTTACTCATACCCTGTCTCCCATTCCCTTCTCTTCTGTCCCGCGCGTCCGCGCCGCCGCGGTCTCAGTCAGGACAGTACATCAACGATCTTCGCCGGTTTCCTGTAATTCCATGTAGACACCTTGATGCCGGATTTCGCGGTGGACGCGTGAACGATCTGACCGTTTCCTATGTAGATCGCCACATGATTGATCGCGCCGCCGTCGCTGTAGAAGACCAGGTCTCCCGGCTTCGGCTCGCTCACGGCCCGTCCCTCCCCGGCCTGCGCCCTGGAGCTGTGCGACAGCGACACTCCGGCGATCTGCCGCATCACGTAGGAGGTGAATCCGGAACAGTCAGCGCCCGTGTGGGGATCGGTCCCGCCCCATACATACCGGCCGCCGACAAACTGAAGCGCGTACTGCACTACATTTCCGCGAAGACAGGCCTCTTCATTCACCGTCTCCTGCGTGGTCTCCGCCAGAATGACCCCGTCAGACAGCTGAACATATCCGCTCACATCGCCGCCCAGAAGCTTCACCCATCCGTCTCCGTCGACCTTCACGTCGTAGATCTGGCCCCGTTCTGCCACCGCTGTCTTCGGCGCGAATGTACTCTGAACTTCGTAGACGGGCACCTCCGGCGCGTCTATCTTGATCTTGTAAGAGGAATTGGTCTCTACCTCGATTCCTTCTATGTACCCGGCCGCTTCAGCTTCCTGCGTCTGCCATGGCCCCGATACCGCCAGGGCCGCTCCCAGAAACAGGGCCGCGAACCATCTCCGATTCTTTCCCAACACTTGCCAACACCACCATAATTATTACAAATTTGTTAAAATCTAAATGTAGTATATTACTATTTCATTAATTTGTCAACAGAAAAAGCGCCAAAACTATTACAAATTTGTTTTGGCGCTTTTTTTATTTGTATTCGTCTCAAACACCGGCCGTCATCGTCGTCCGGAACCGCGGATAATACTGACGATCAGCCAGATCACAAGGATCGGCCCCAAAAACGGAGCCAGCAGCGAAAAGATCCCGCCGATGACGGCAAACACCACGTAGATCACGGCAAAAACGATCAAAAACACCAGAAGCTTGCCGTACCATTTGCTCAGATCAAACAGATGGAAGCCGCCCCCGCGGCTGTCCTGCCCCGCATAGCCGCGGGAGTTGTCATAACGGCCGTCAAAACCGCCTTCCGTACTGTCGGAATAGGTGTCGCCGTACCCGCGGTCGGTAAAGCGTCCTCCGCCGGCTTCCTCCTCGTCCATCTCGGTCGTATCCTCGATATTCTTGGCGATCAGCCGGGGAGTCCCCAGCTCCGCGACCACTTCCTCTTCGGAGCGGCCTTTCGCGACCTCCCCGTCGATATATTCACGATAATACTGCACATTCTCTTCCAGCACATTCTGCGGCACATCCCCCGACAGATCACGGCGCAGGGACTGGAGGAATTCTTCTTTGTCCATTCGATACTCCTTTATCTGAAACCAGGCGGCGCGGATTTAGAAAAAATGCCGCCTTCTCTTGTTATTATACCATATATTCCCCCGGACGTAAAGCGCTACCGGGTCGTCTCCTTGATCGTTCCCTCCCGGTACGCGTCCAGGAGTTCTCTCAGATCGGCGATCTTTTCGCGCAGCTCCACGCCCAGATCCGTATCGCCCACCATGACGCGGCTCCTCATCTTCTCCACGATCGTCACCTTCGGCGTATATTTTTCGCCGGGGCGGAACGGTTTATGCTCCGCCAGCGCCAGATGCCGGGAATTGTAGATCAGCGTATAGCCGGCGATCCCCGTCTTGCTCTGATAGGCCTTGGACAGCCCGCCGTCGATGATATAGAGCTTGCCTCCTGCCTTGATCGGCGTCTCGCCGTCCTTGATCTTCACCGGCACATGGCCGTTGATGATATGGCTGCCTTGCGTGGGAAGCCCGAATTCCTTCAAGATCTTGTCACAGTATTCTTCCTTCACGCTCAGCTGATAGTATATGTTAAATGTCTCCCTGTGGGTCGATTTGTCTTCTACAAAATAATTCTCGAACGTGGTCATCTTGTCTTTGCCGTAAACCGGGGACTTGGCGCCGCACCACAGATACCACATGAAGTCCCGGAACGCTTCCTTGGCCGGGTGGCTCTCCGGATAGAAATACGCGTTCTGCACGATCTTATCAAGAGCGTCCATCATCGCCCGGCCGGAATAGATCTGCCCGCCGAACGTCATCTCCTCAAAGCTTCCGTCCTCCCGCATCGGGATGCAGCCGTGGTACAGGAGATTATTGTTATAGCACTTGTACATGGAGCCGTGGGAATAGAGGAATTTCACATGCTTATGCAGCAGCGCGCTGTGCTGGAAGGAAAGGACCAGCGTATGCAGCAGCTCCTCCTCCTCCTTCGAGAGGGCCAGCGGATCCTTCGGATCGACGGTCGGAAACCGCATATCCAGCATCGGATAGGCCTTCCCGTCCACGGTCACGGTACCATTTTCAAAATCGATCTTCTCCAGGAGGCAGCGGTTATCCATCCGGTACTCCGGATGGCGCTTTATGATCTGGCCCTCCACCTTGAACTGGATGACGGCGATGGCCTTGTGCATCTTGGCGGCCAGCCCCGGATCCACCGCGTCGTAGATGTTCTCGTCCAGGATGTGGGGCGAGAACCGTCTGCAGGGGTCGTCCCGGTAAATGGCGGCGGCGAACATGGAAAGCGGCCGCAGATTGATGCCGTAGCCGTCTTCCAGCACATCAAAGCTGTTGTAGCTGATAGCGATGCGCAGCACATTGCAGATACAGGCCGGATTGCCGGTCGCCGCGCCCATCCAGGAGATGTCGTGGTTGCCCCACTGGATGTCCACATCGTGGAAATGCATCAGCTCCTCCATGATCAGATCGGCCCTGGGGCCGCGGTCGAAGATGTCGCCGATGATATGGAGCCGGTCGATGGTCAGCTTCCGGATCAGCTCGCACAGGGCGCAGATGAACTGGCCGGCGATCTCATTGTCAATGATGGAACGGACGATCTCGCTGTAATAGACTTTCTTGTTCTCATCGTTGTAATCCACATGAAGCAGTTCGTCGATGATATAGGCAAAATCGGCGGGCATGCTCTTGCGGACCTTGGAGCGGGTATATTTGGAGGAAACCTCCTTGCTGATCTGAACCAGGCGGTAGATCGTGATCCGCTTCCAGTCGTCGCCGGCCCTGCCCTCCCGCTCCATGCGGGCCAGCTCTTTCTGCGGATAATAGATCAGATTGGCCAGCTCGTCCTGATCCTCCTCCGGGATCACATAGCCGAAGGTCTCCTTGATCTTCTCACGGATGATGCCGGAAGAAGAACGCAGAAGATGGATGAACGCCTCGTTCTCGCCGTGCAGGTCGCTGAAGAAATACTCCGTCCCTTTCGGCAGTCCGCCGATGGCGGTCAGATTGATGATCTCGCTGGCCGCGGCCCGGATCGTCGGGTACTCGCGGGCAAGAAGCTTTAAATATGCCAGATCGCGCATGATACAGATCCCCCCAATTATGTGCGTAAACGGAAAATAACAGTAAAATCATTTTCAGTATACCATCTCGACTGACGTCTCGATGGAGATACTCGTCAAACGCCGATTGACGCAAGCGTCATCGGCGCTTTCCTCATTATTGTACCATCTCGACTGAAGTCTCGATGGAGATACTCGTCAAGCATCGATCGGCGCAAGCGCCATCGCTGCTTTCCTCGTTATTGTACCATAATTGAAGGAAAATGGAAAGATTGCGCGGATGTATACATGAAGGTCAGTGCGGGCTGATCCGTCGGTTTTGTCATGAGTGGTCATAGTCCGCAGCAGCGGTCAGCCGCTCATGATGACACATCCGCCTGCTCCGGCATCCGCTGCTCGGCCGCCCCGCCGGGGATCGCCGGGTCCTTCATCTGATAAACGCGGTAATACTCCTTCGTGGACTCGTCCTTCACCGTCTCGGCCCGGTTGATCGAGAGAAATTTAATCAGTTCATAGCAGTCGATCCAGATCTCATGATCGCTGTCCTTCTGGGACTCGTCAAAGATCAGCTGGATCCCGAAATGAAGGTGTGGATCCTCGATATTGTTCGTATTCTCCGTGCTGCTGTAGCCGGTGCGGCCCAGATAGCCGATCACATCCCCGGCCTGGACGATGCTGCTCTCCTTCAGAGATTTGTGATACGGATAATTTTTCCTCAGATGGGCGTAGTAATAATAGCGCCGCCCGTCGAGACTGCGGATGCCGAGCCGCCAGCCGCCGTAGCGGTTCCAACCCATGGCCTCCACGCGGCCGGATTCCACAGCGATCACCGGCGTCCCCACCTGCCCCATCAGGTCGTGGCCCAGATGAACGCGGTGGAAGCCGTAATCACGGGACGCTCCGAAATCATCATAGTCGGTATACGGATAATTCTTCGCGATCGGCGAAAACGCCTTCAGACCGTATTTGGTGACCCAGACGTTGTCCTCCGTGGGAACCGGATTGCCGTTCTCATCCTTCGGAAGCGCGAAGTCCGGCGCCTGGGAGCCGGGGATCTCCACCTGATACTCACCGACCATGCCGCCCAGCACCGCCGTGTACGCCTCCAGATAATACGGATAATATTCCAGATCAGCCGCGATGTCCGCCATCTTCTCCCCGGCCAGAAGCCGTTCCGTCACCGCGTCCATATCAGACTCTTTATATCGGGAGAAATCTCCGCCGCAGCGGGCGCCGAGATACGCCAGGATCTCGATCCAGTTCAGATGGACATCCGCCAGATAAGTGTCGATATCGCAGCGGAACGCCTTCTTAAGCGTCTCGGCCGGAATGTCGAAATCCACCCATTTGATGTAATCCTTTTCCCCGGAGTCCTGCTGCCCGTCCGCGGCGCCTGTCGGGCTTTCCTGACCGGAACTGCCATTTCCTTCCTTTCCCGCGCTTTCGGCTTCCTCTGCATTCCCGCCGCCGGTTTTCTCCTGCTTCTCTGCTTCTCCGTTCTCCGACGCTCCGTTCTCTGCCTCTCCGTTCTCCGCCGACCTCACATTCTCCGCCGGCCTCACATTTTCACTCAGCGTCAGCCTGCCGCCGATGGGCGTCAGCATCAGAAGAAAAGCCAGCAGGACCACCGACTCAAGAGCGATCACCAGATGTATAAAATTAGGCTTCTTATCGGAATCCATAGAAAAACCTCCTTCGCGCCGCTTCAGGCAGGCCTGTCACGTCTACCTGATACTTATGCCGAAGGAGGTTGATTTATGTTCCAATTCAATACCACTGAGCATTATCTGTCCGGTCCATTATTCTTCCGCCGTAACCGCGATATGCAGCTCGTCCAGCTGCTTCTGCTCCACCGCGGAGGGCGCGCCCATCATGATATCCTGGGCGTTCTTGTTCATCGGGAAGGCGATGATCTCGCGGATGGACTCCTCGCCCGCCAGCAGCATGACCATGCGGTCAACGCCGGGAGCAATTCCCGCGTGGGGCGGCGCTCCGTAGGTAAAGGCGTTGTACATGGCGGGGAACTTGGCCTTCACTTCCTCTTTCCCGAGACGGACCATTTCAAAGGCCTTCACCATGATCTCGGGATCATGGTTCCGCACGGCTCCGGAGGAAAGCTCCACGCCGTTGCACACCAGGTCGTACTGATCCGCCATGATGGTGAGAGGATCCACCTCTCCCCGCTCCGCCGCCAGCAGGATCTCCATTCCGCCGGACGGCATGGAAAACGGATTATGGCAGAATTCCAGCTCCCCGGACTCCTCCCCGATCTCATACATCGGGAAATCAATGATCCAGCAGAACTCGTA
>CANQGA010000157.1 GCA_947600145.1 uncultured Lachnospiraceae bacterium
TGTCACCTCCGCTATGCCGCAGTCCACGATCTGGCGGGCGATGCTCATGGCCGTCTCATGGTCCAGCTCCCCGTATTTGGCGTCCGGCGCGGACATATAGCAGTGCTTGCAGCGATAGTTGCACCGCCCCGTCACGGACCAGTGCGCCGTGCGGATGTAGCGGTTGTCAAAGAACTTGTATCTCTGTTCGTCCTTCAGCTCCGTCCCCGGCGCGCAGGCGTGTATGACGCCCTCCTCTTCCAGCTTTTTCAACACTTTTTTCTGCTGCTCGGACGCGCCGGCCAGGTCTGTGCAGCCGTCCATGTCCAGGAGCAGCGCCATGTCCGCTTTCTTTAGAAAGGCGGCCCGCCCGCTGCGCCGGTCCAGCAGCGCAAACGGCAGCTTCTGCCAGCCGCGCAGCGCAAAACGATCATCCAGTATGTAATACATTTTCTCTTCGTGTCCTAACGGTCTGCCTCTTGCTCTCCGACATCTGGTCCCTGTATCTGGTGATCAGTATCACACGGTTTGGGGCAGGTGTCAATAGTTTTGTCCCGGATCGAAAAACTCACGACATGGATCGCATCATAAAGATCAAAATTTCATCACAGCAAAAAGTCCGCAAATGCCCATAAATACGCAAAACCCGGAAAGCATTGAAAGATCAACGCTTTCCGGGTGGCAGGGGAAGAAGGTTTCGAACCCTCGGCCTACGGTTTTGGAGACGGATGGTCTTCTTCCCTGGAGCCCGCTATTTTCAAGGGCTCCAGCCTCCTACAAGTATCAAAGATTGTGATTTGATTGTGATTTTCTAAATCAAGTACTGCCGCCCTGAATACGTCTCGATCCATTTTTCAAGAGCTTCCTGGCTGACAAACAAACGGTTGTTGATCCTCAGGGTAGGGAACCCACTGGATCGCATGAGTTGGTATGCTGTTGTCCTACCTATGTTTAATATACTCTGAACATCCTTCACCGTCAAGAGCTTCTGTAGAGATTGAGTTTGGTTGCCAGTTTCTATCATACAGTATCTCACCTCATTCGTAATATACATCAACACACCTTATTTAAGTTATTACACACTCTCTGCCTGGTGCCTGTGGCTGCAGGTCCATAGATTTCTCGATCTCCCCGCCTTCATCATGGCCGGGCTGCGAATTACAGAAGTATCATTATCGCCCGGGCGCATCATCGCGTTCTGAGGGTACCGCCCTCAAATCAGTGCTCATGGCTCTGGTGTCCTTATCAGAGAGATAGCCGCTCCGCGCCCAGGTAACGTACCAGACAGTTACATATGCAGTTATCAAGGTACAGGAAAGCGATGGGGATGCTTCTACCCCTAAATACAGGTGTAAATCGCATTTTTTACCACGCCCCCCGATCAAATTTGAAAAAAAGTTGGCCCCGGTATCCGGGGCCAACTCTAAAGAGGTCACCATAGACAAGAAATATCCCCCGTCGTTGAAGCGACAGGGTATGTCCCTTGGCATTATTTGTTGTACCATGTCATTAACATGTCATTAAATGAGAATCAACAAGTAGTTTCCCTTTTCCCTACTCTCATCCCATTAACCAACTAACGGTCACCAGCCAAGCGCAGTGCTTGCTGCTAAAAAATCACTCTGAGAAAATGCAGCTTCATTCTTCCGCGCATATTCAGCCACAATACTCTCAATGTGAACCAGCGACCCTTCTGTTGCCTGCTGCTCCAAAGGCAAATCTTCTACGGACATCTTTTCGGCAACGTCAACCGCAAAAGAATTCAAATAGTCAATAAAACTCATTTCAATCAACACTTACTAACGCCTAAACACATACATTATTGCCATTTCGGACAAACCCATTATAGACTCTACTACGCCTAAGTCCCCGCATGTTCATGTTATGTCAATATATGGAATTAAAATGACACTCATTCTCATGAGAGCTCGAAAAGCTATAAAATGAACAGCTATGTTATTATAGCCGTTTCCACGCCAATTGTCAACTCTAATTTTGGAAATGTAGCCATTTCTTAACCAACAACTTCCTCCAAATTCGCTGTAAAGCCATGAAACGGATGCAAGATCAACGGTTCCTTGCCTACAAACACGCGCCGATTGAGAGCAGCGATCGTATCATCTGGCGTCCGGATTGATACTGAGTTTGGATAATTTAGCATGATGATACTCTTCACATCGTTTTTCGTAGTAGATGTCGCATCCATGACGATTTCGCCAAAAGCTTGCTTATCACCGGGAGCGAATTCTGATTCCAGATACAATTCTGCCACCCACACAAAACGGGGAAATGGAACACTCGCATATAATTTGCGGTAGAAACTTTCACCTTCGCCTTGATCAGCACTATAGGAAAGCCTAAAACGCTTAAATGTGCGACCTGATGCTAAGAAAAGACGCACAACTACCGCCTTAGATCGGTCAAAGGCAGGAAATCGATTGAGCAGTCCGTACGCCGAATCCTTGAGAACGGTTGTGGCCAAGCAGTATGCTTCTGATGCCTCAAGAAACATTCTTTTATACAGGGGAACCAACACAAAGCTGACCTTGAAGTCTTCATGTGATGCAGATAGTTTGTCAAATGGTCTGATTGAATATGGTCTTTGGTTGTCATCAATCACAACATAATCTGAAAAACAATCCGCCGCATCAATCAGTTTTAAATCGGAACTTCCATCGCATAAAGTCGAACTATCTCTTGGAGAGTGCATACTGCTGGAATAGCCAATGCAGACCAAAGAATGGCCAGGTAAAGCTCTATTAGTCGGATGTGAAATATTTACCGCAACAGGTATCCCAGATTCAATGTAGTAATGAAGTACATGATGAATTCCGTCATCACCTTTGCCCGACATACAATTCATCGCTTCTGCTCCATATAATCTTGGAGAGAAACCACATTTTGTTAGCAAGCGTGACATCGTATAATAATTTATGCCACGAGCTGGCAAGGTCCGATCTGGAGAAAAATCTCTTTCCAACTGTATTATCTCATTTGGCCTCCATGTCCTATAATCACTATATGTATTTCCATAATAGTCAAGAAGATTTAATAAAGTAACTTCAGCACAGCGCGTTGTTTCTCGATCCTGCATCTGAAATAGAAACGCTCTTGTATTCAATCGAATCCCAAAAACAGTGAACGAATAATCTGTTAGTCTAACATAACAAGAAATCTTTCCAATAAGGTATTTGGGACTTAGCAAAACACGTCCAATTGTATGTGCCTCTGTCGGATACAGCACACAGCTTCCAATAAATGCATCATTAAGTGTACGCTCTTTATCAGGACAGAAATCCTCAAGCGAGGAAACCCAACCGGAGAAAAATGTAATCCGCTGACAAAACCGAGACATTGAAAAATGTTGATTTGAAAAATAATTATAATAGCTATCCCGGAAGGACGGATCAACATGATACTCTTCTTTTACAAGAGAGAATTCTTGTGTTGACTCCAATATAGCAGTAAGTATATCTCTAAACATGCGCTTATTGGCCTGATAACCCAAGCAATCAGATCCTACAGATGGCGGCTCTACCAGACCAGAGTGCTGATGAAGATCACCGTCTGGTAATCTTGGAGGGAAAAACGCTTCAACGACGAAATCTACCTCCTCAGCATTCCTTATCAGATAGAATGGCTTTGTTTCTCTCTCGGTCGTCTTGCCACTCATTATCACATGACCCCCTTAAACTAATGCTAACCAGATGCTTAAAATGATATTATATATCGGTCATTAGACACATTTGAAATAACACCTGCGTCTTTTAACTGTACAACAACGTTTTCAATATCACCATGGAGTTTAGTTTTAATTAAATATGGATCCTTCTCTAGTTTCAATTGGCAAAACGATTCAATCGCCGCCTGCATGGGAAATCCCTTATCATGATGGAATAAATCTTTTATACGATCTGTATATGTATACTGAGTAGTCACAAGGTATTTATAGAAGGGTATACATTCCGGAGATAATCTACAGACTTTTTCCCCGACAGAAAATACCAGATCAAATATACTAGAAATTAACGCCACCCGCGAATCAATTGCTCCAGGTATAATGCACCCTACTGTAATGTCGCGCAAAATCCCTTTGAGCAAATCTAATGTCACCTGCTCAACAGGAATATAATGATCGCCAATCAGCGCTTCTGCTCGCGGCAATTCATCTTCATAGTTTGGATTCTCAACATCCGAGATGATTGGCGATAGAGCACCAGTTCCAGCATTGCAAAAACGCTTTGCAGATAAAATGAATTCATCTTCAAAGCCATCGAATTCAGCTCCAACATTATTCTGATACCATTTCCGTAATTCTGTCTCCGTATACTGCTCCATGTTATCCTCCATCTTGCTTTATTATAATAGTATAGCAAATGCTCCTTTAAAAATCAATCATTTTTCGACAGAATATGAGACTCTGCTATGTCTCCCGCTGCTATGCGCATGTTGCATCAGCCTGGACAATCTTCCAAGCTCAAATTCATGAATCTGAAAAAAGCTGGCAAAGAGACGATGGAAGCGAAGCTGGGCTGGAAGGCCCCTACTTCCTCCCACCTTCAAGTCTTCTTCACCAATTTATGGAAAACCACCGCTCGTAGCATTCACTACAAGCGGTGGTTTGTCTACAGGCTGAGATGGCTCCGGATGTCCGGAGCCATCATTAAATATCAAACTTCGATATGTTCAGTGCCACGCGGATCATTATGTATTGCCGTAGGTCTTCGTCTTCCTTCCCATTCCACATTGAATACTTACGAAGCATTGGAGCGTACATCCAGAATATGATTTCCAGAGCTGACTGATCACCTGAGGTAGCCCTTTCCAAAATGGAGCGGAAGCTGCCATATTCACCTACGGACAACTCATGATTTCACCCCTTACTCCTCCTCCAACCACTCTTTCAACGCTTTGATCGCACGATACTTTTGATTATACACGGTACGAATAGAACAATTCAGACGCTCTGCTATTTCGGCAGGGCTCAGCTGATCAACAAACAGCATGCTCAGGATTTGCTTTTTCATCAGTGGCAACTGGCGGTATGCCTGCGCCAAGCGTTCTTCCTCAAAAACAAATCCATCATCGGTCCTGACTGCAAGATCGTACGCATCCTCCTTCGCCAGGAGTTCTTCGGGGACCTGCTCCAACCCTATACTTTCCGGGGCAGAATAGTACTTCTGCAAATAGTTTATCCGCGCCCTGTACATCAGCCGATCCAGCCAAAGTGTAAAACGGGCTTTCAGACGTCCATCCAAATCTTGGTATTCGGCCACTTCCATGCATGTACCCCTTTCTCGGGGCATACGAGCACAGGACGTAGCGAGGCATTACCACATGCCCCAAATTGTAGTCAGACTAAAACTCCTTCCCAATTCGCATTTGTACCGTTTTAATGCTCTAAATTACGATTCTTTTATACAATGGAATTTCTAAAAATGCTGTCAGAATCAGTCGCAGCATCAAAAAAGACGTGAAACGAACTAGAAATCTGGTGTAAACTGGAAAAAGAGGGCCGGTTCTGTTGATGAACCTACCCTCTTTACGAAAACAGTTGTAAATTGTCCAGCATCAGATCAACACTATCATCCTGAAGTGTTTTCTGCACATCCGGCGGTTTTTCTGTCCTCGCCCCCAATGCTTGAAGCTCTGAGACCTGCTTGCCGACCTCCTCACGAATCAACTTTTCGAGTTCATTATGATATGTTCCACTCAATTGCCGCTTTAGTCCTCCCCCTGCCTTTTCACACTCCGGGTGTGCTGCAAGATATTCGGACAAAGCTGAGATTATCAATGCACTTTTCCTGTTCCCTCTGCGCTCCAGCAATTCCCCGATCCTGATATGTTCATCAGAATCAGCGGCGAACTGCAGGGAGAAACGATACCGCCCTTTCTCTCGCATGACATATCTCATTTCTTGCTGAGCGCTGCCCGGGCAAGCATTTCATATCCTACTGCGTTGTCACAAGGGGAATCGGAGAATTCTGCTCTGGCAACGAGAGGTGACGCCTCAAGATACGGCTTCAGCAACATACTTCCACCGCCCAGGAAACGAACAGGATTGACCCGGAGATCCACCTGCAGCTCTCGCAACTGATCCAGTATATCCTTGGCGTGGTTCTCAGCCTCTGTTCGGATCTCACGCTGAACCTCCTCCGGCAGCAACGAGGTGTTCCCCCTCAGTACAGTGCTTATATGTTCATCCTCCAGCCTAAGGTCGTACTGTGCCCCAATCTTCCGTATGATCTCATTGTTCATGGTGATGATCCCGGACTCCAGGCTCCGGCAAAACTGCAGGTCCGGCCGCCCCCGCCTCAGTAACAGCACGTCAGTCGTATATCCGCCGATGTCAACGAGGAACAGATTTGACTCTCGCAAGACCTGACTGCTCTGGAGCACGGCCGCAGCATACGCCTGTGGATAGACCATTACGTTGCCAATGACGACATCAAGGGCTCGTCCGCCATAATCGAAATGCACCATGCCCTCTCTTTTGAAATAGCGAATAAACCGATCCTTGAGCACACCGAAGTGTTCCGGCGGCAGCCCAACAGCCAGCTCAATATGTACTGGCCCCGGCCCTAGCTCTTTGTTCGCCAGTTCTTTTCCTATTGCAAACAATGTCAGGACGAAGTAGCGGTCATCTTGAGTCTTATCCCGCATATAGCTGAGCCGTCTCCCAGACAGCGTCCAGAAACGTCCTTGGTACTCCAGCACTTCATCCGTGACGAGCGGCCGCACCGTATGTTCTGACAGTCCCGCCAGAAAAACATAGTGCGGCGTCTTGATAGAATAGTTCCCATGGTCAATTGCGATTATCATACATACACCTCCTAAGTAGCATTCATCCTATTACACGCAGCGGAATGCGCATTTGCAAAAGAGTAAAACGCCTCCCCCTCTTTGCGCGCTTGACTTCCTTTGTTCATTTTGTCTCTTTACATGAATTATGTCGCCTGTTATACTCTATCTAGTGGTTGAGAAAGGAGATCATATGACATGTGCTATACGGCGGAGCAAAAGGATCTCATCGGCGCCATGATAGGTGCCAATTTCATGGGCAGGAATCTTTCTCCCGCCCTTTGCAACAGCTTCATTCAGGCATATAGGGATCTTGAAAGCGATGAACTCAGCAGCGATGA
>CANQGA010000158.1 GCA_947600145.1 uncultured Lachnospiraceae bacterium
GATTTCAAGTGGAGGTTGGAGAAAGACTAATTTCTACTTGGACCCCTTAGAAGTGGAAGTTAACTTTTCACTTCACGGCGGTATTTTTTCTTATCATCTACCGCTCCCATAACTTGTATTGATTGTATTATTCATAACTAGATATAGATTTTAAAGTCAGGCCTTATGTTCCCTGATCTGCCTGCGGCCGTATTCGGGCATCTTCGACATCGCGTACAGAAGCGCTGAACCGATCACGGCTACCAGGATCATGGCCGCAATGGCTTCCGGAATTCCCGACGATGTGACGGTCACCATGATCAGACCAAAGACCTCTTTCGCGCCGACCACGTTTCTCGCGCTGGCATATTCATTCATCAAAAGAACAAAGATACTTCCCATGACTGTGACCGTATTGGTCATCGATCCGACAAATCCGGTCACCGCAAGAGCCGCGTACCGGTTCATCCGGATCTTTTTAAGCAATATCCACAGCCAGCCGGATACCACGCCGATCAGTACACGGCATCCCACAGATATCCACACTGCTTTCACAGCGCCCACGATCCCTGTCGTACTCATGAACGGGGAAAAGGCAAAGGACAGAAGACTCGGCGTCACGGTGTTGGAGATCATGGAACAGATCCCGAATATTCCTCCAAGGATCGCTCCGGCCAGGGGCCCCAGCATGACAGCACCGATGATCACCGGAATGTGTACAGTTGTCGCCTTAATAATAGGAAGCTGGATCATTCCCAGGGGCGTGTTCGCCAAAAGGATCACGATTGCTGCCATAAGTGCGACACTGGTCATCCAACGAGTGTCTTTTTTTACGATATTCATTTTTTCCTCCTGCTACTGTTCTTTTTAAAAGATACAATGCAATCAATACATCAGCATTATACAGAATTCATCCCGATCCGTCAACATCTATGTTTATCAACTTATCCACAACCTGTGGATAAATTGTGGAAACTGAGTTATCCACAAACTATTTTACTTTTTCGTTGCAAAAAAACGTTCTTTATTATAAAATAGAGAGAGGACTTTTTACGAAGACACAGTTAGGAGAACGTTATGATAGAACAACTGAAAAACCAGTGGGAGGATATCCTGCTCCATCTTCGGGAAGAATACGATGTGTCAGAACCATCCTATAATACATGGCTTCTTCCTTTGAAGCCTTATGCGGCTGACAATCACGTAGTTAAGATTCTCGTGCCGGATTCCAATCCTCACTATGTAGCGATCATCAGAAAAAGATATGAAAAGCAGCTTCAGGTGTCTATTGCGGAGGTCACCGGTATTTCGTGCGCCATCGAGCTGATCACCGAAGCCGATATCGAAGAAAAACGTTCTCCCGCCAAGCATCTGATCCAGAACGGTACGACCGACGTGAACCAGGCGGCGCTTCAGGGCGCGAACTTAAATCCGCGCTACACATTTGAAAGCTTCGTGGTCGGCGCCAACAACAGCCTGGCACACGCGGCGTCCCTGGCCGTGGCCGAGTCCCCCGGCGAGATCTACAATCCTCTTTTCATCTACGGAGGCGTAGGTCTCGGCAAGACGCACCTGATGCATTCCATCGCCCATTTTATATTGAAGAACAATCCGAATTCCAAGATCCTGTACGTGACGTCAGAGAAGTTCACCAACGAACTGATCGACGCCATCCGCGCTAAGGATAATATTTCCACCAAGGAATTCCGTGAGAAATACAGGAATAACGACGTTCTGCTGATCGACGACATCCAGTTCATCATCGGCAAGGAAAGTACACAGGAAGAATTTTTCCATACGTTCAACACCCTGTACGAGTCGAAAAAGCAGATCATCATCTCCTCGGACAAGCCTCCCAAAGAGTTTGAGACGCTGGAGGAGAGGCTGCGCTCCCGGTTCGAATGGGGATTGACTGTGGATATCCAGCCTCCGGATTACGAGACCCGCATGGCCATCCTCCGCAAAAAGGAGGACATGGAAGGCTATAATATCGACAACGAAGTGATCAAATATATCGCCACCAATATCAAGTCGAACATTCGGGAGCTGGAGGGAGCCCTGACGAAGATCGTCGCCTTATCCAAGCTCGAGAAGAACAAGGAGATCGATATCGCCCTGGCGGAGGAAGCGCTCAAGGATATCATTTCCCCGAATTCCGAGCGAAAGGTCACTTCCCAGCTGATCATTCAGGTCGTGGCGGATCATTTCGGCATCACGACCCTTGATATCTCTTCCCAGAAGAGGAACAAGGAGATCGCCTATCCGAGACAGATCGCCATGTACCTCTGCCAGAATATGACCAATGATTCGCTGCAGGTCATCGGACAGTATCTGGGAGGGCGCGACCACACGACGATCATCCACGGACGCGACAAGATCGCCCGTGAGATCAAGACAGACGCCTCCCTGTCCAATACCATAGACGTCCTTAAAAAGAAGATCAATCCACAGTAGGACGTGGACAACCTGTCAGCAGCCTGTTTATCACTCCGAAAACGGATCCCGATGGTTTTTCGGGCATGTGGAAAGAAATGGACTTATCCTTTTTTCACGGAGGATTTTCAACAGGAACATAGGGCTGTTTTTTCCGGGGTTTGTAAGGAGTTTCAGGCTTTTTCACATATCCCCACCGACTACTAAGAGTTCTTCTGAAAGAAAATGAATGATATGATTTATATATAACCACCAACCAGGAAAGGAAGTTATCAACAGTTATGAAACTCACATTTCAAAAAGAGGATCTTCTGAATGCGATCAATATCGTTCTGAAGGCGGTGCCGTCCAAGACCACCATGCCGATCCTTGAATGCATTCTGATCAGTGCCGAGGACGGACAGATCAAACTGACGGCCAACGATATGGAGCTGGGTATCGAGACGAAGACTGAAGGGACGATCGAAAGAGGGGGAAAGATCGCTCTGGACGCCAGGCTGTTCTCGGAGATCGTGCGCAAATTTTCCGGCGGGGACTCGCCGATCGTCATAGAGTCCGATGAGAAGTTCAACACGGTCATTTCCTGCGATAATTCCGTTTTCAACATTCAGGGACGGGACGGGGAAGAGTTTTCCTATCTTCCTTTTATCGAGAAGGATCATTACGTCTGCCTGTCCCAGTTCAGTTTAAGGGAAGTGATCGGCCAGACGATCTTTTCCATCTCGCCGAACGACAGCAACAAGATGATGACCGGCGAACTGTTCCAGGTACACGCCGATCTTCTTAAGGTGGTTTCTCTGGACGGACACAGGATGTCCATCCGAAATGTCGTATTAAAAGATACGTACGATGATATAAAAGTCATCGTTCCCGGCAAGACTCTCAGTGAGATCAGCAAGATCCTCAGCGGGGATAATGATAAAGAGGTCATGATCTATTTCAGCAGGAACCATATTCTCTTTGAGTTCGACGATACGGTCGTGGTTTCCCGGATCATCGAGGGAGAATATTTCCGCATCGAGCAGATGCTTTCCAGCGACTACGCGACAAAGGTAACGATCAACCGCAGGGAATTTCTTGACTGCATCGACCGGGCCAGCATTCTGATCCGCGAAAACGACAAGAAGCCGATCATCCTGAATATTCTTGACAATGTGATGCAGCTCAGGATGAATTCGAGCTTCGGCACGATGAACGCGGAGGTCCTGATCCGCAAGACAGGCAAGGATCTGATGATCGGCTTTAATCCGAAGTTCCTTCTGGACGCGCTGCGCATCATTGACGACGAGGAAGTGGATCTGTATATGATGAATCCGAAGTCGCCGTGCTTTATCAAGGATGATCAGGAGAATTACATTTATCTGATCCTTCCGGTGAACTTCAACGCAGCGACCGTCTGACCGGTGTTTGCCGCGGATGCGGGCGGTATCCGCGCGCGGGATCAGGGCGTGTATTTACGTCAGCGGGATGAAAGGAAGTATGGATCATGGAGATCATAAAGATCCGCGATGAATATATCAAGCTCGGCCAGGCGCTTAAGCTGGCCGGCTTGTCCGACAGCGGCGTGGACGCCAAGTACGCCGTTCAGGACGGTCTGGTGAAGGTGAACGGCCAGGTGGAGTATCAGCGCGGCAAGAAGCTGCGCGGCGGAGATACGGTGGAGTATAACGGACAGACTGTTCGGATCGAGGCGTAACCGGCCATGATGATAGAATCCATAGAACTAGAGAATTATCGGAATTACGGACAGTTACATATGGATTTCAGTCCGGGAACGAACCTTCTCTATGGTGACAACGCCCAGGGCAAGACGAATATCCTGGAAGCTGTCTATGTCTGCTGTACGACCAAGTCCCACCGCGGAAGCAAAGACAGGGAGATCATTCAGTTTGAGAAGGAAGAGTCCCATATCAAGCTGAATGTGAGGAAAAAGGACGTCCCTTACCGGATCGATATGCATCTGAAGAAGAACAAGACAAAAGGCGTGGCGATCAACGGGATCCCGATCCGCAGGGCAAGCGAGCTTTTCGGTATTATCAATGTGGTATTCTTCTCACCTGAAGATCTGAATATCATTAAAAACGGACCGGCAGAGCGGCGCAGATTCGTGGATATGGAGCTGTGCCAGCTGAACAGATTATATGTTCACGCGCTGATCCAGTACAATAAAGTGATCATGCAGAGGAACAAGCTTCTGAAGGAACTGATATTCCATCCGGATTACGAGAGTACTCTGGATGTATGGGATATGCAGCTTGTTCAGTACGGCAGTCAGGTGATCTCCTGCCGGCGCGGATTTATCCGCGAGCTTAACGATATGATCGGGGGCATCCACGGGAAATTAACCGGCGGGAAGGAGAAACTGACGGTCTCCTATGAACCAAATACCGAAGCGGAAGAACTTGAGGCGGCCCTGAAGCGTTCCAGGGAAATGGACGTAAAGCTGAAGACGACGACTGTGGGACCGCACAGGGACGATCTGAGTTTTATTGTAAATGGGATCGATATCCGCAGATTCGGTTCCCAGGGCCAGCAGAGAACGGCTGCTTTATCCCTTAAGCTGGCGGAGATCGAGCTTGTCAAATATATCGTGAAGGACTATCCGGTCCTTCTTCTGGACGACGTGCTGTCGGAGCTGGACGGAAGCCGCCAGGAACACCTCCTGGAAGGAATCGAGAACATCCAGACCATGATCACATGCACAGGGCTTGAGGATTTCTTAAGCCGCAGGTTCCGGATCGATAAGATATACCGTGTCGTGGAAGGCACAGTAACCAGCGAAAATGAACAGGAGGCTTAATTGAATGAGTGCTGAATACGGAGCTGACCAAATTCAGATATTGGAGGGACTGGAAGCCGTAAGAAAAAGGCCCGGTATGTATATCGGAAGTACGTCTGCCAGAGGTCTTCACCATCTGGTTTATGAGATCGTGGATAATTCCGTCGACGAGGCGCTGGCCGGAGTCTGCACACAGATCGACGTTCAGATCAACAGCGATAATTCCATTACGGTTATCGATAACGGCCGCGGTATTCCCGTAGGGATCCAGAAGAAATCAGGCCTCCCCGCGGTTGAGGTCGTTTTCACGGTGCTTCACGCCGGCGGCAAATTCGGCGGCGGGGGATATAAGGTTTCCGGCGGTCTTCACGGTGTGGGCGCTTCCGTTGTAAACGCTCTTTCCGAATGGCTGGAGGTAACGATCTACACCGAAGGAAAAGTGTATCATCAGCGCTATGAGCGCGGAAAAGTTGCGTCCGAACTGGAGATCATCGGGGATTGTCCGATGGATCAGCACGGCACGAAGATCACATTTATGCCTGACAAGGAAATCTTTGAGGAAACGGTCTACGATTATGATACGCTGCGGATCCGTCTGCAGGAGACCGCGTTTCTGACAAAGGCCCTGAAGATCACCCTCCGGGACGACCGCGAGGAAAAAATCGAGAAGACGTTCCACTATGAGGGCGGTATCCAGGAGTTTGTCACATACCTGAACAAAGGCAAGGCGCCTCTTTATGAGAATGTCATCTACTGTGAAGGAACCAGAGAAAATGTCTACGTGGAAGTGGCCATGCAGCACAACGACGCTTACACGGAGAATATCTATACATTTGTCAACAATATCAACACGCCGGAAGGCGGAACGCATCTGACCGGTTTTAAGAACGCGCTGACGAAGACGTTCAACGACTACGCCAAGAAAAACAAGCTTCTGAAAGACAGCGATCCGGCGCTCAGCGGCGAGGATATCCGCGAGGGTCTGACCGCGATCATCAGCGTGAAGATCGAAGAACCCCAGTTTGAGGGACAGACCAAACAGAAGCTTGGCAACAGCGAGGCAAGAGTAGCTGTGGATTCCATTGTCAGCGAGCAGCTGACCTATTATCTGGAACAGAATCCGACGGTAGCCAAGGCCATGTGCGAGAAATCGATCCTGGCCCAGAGAGCCAGGGCGGCTGCCCGCAAGGCCCGTGAGCTTACCCGCAGGAAGACCGCCCTGGAAGGTATGGCCCTTCCCGGAAAGCTGGCCGACTGTTCCAATAAGGATCCGGAAAAATGCGAGATCTACATCGTCGAGGGAGATTCCGCCGGCGGTTCCGCCAAGACGGCCCGCGTGCGGGACACCCAGGCGATCCTTCCGCTGCGCGGCAAGATCCTGAATGTGGAGAAGGCTCGTCTTGACAAGATCTACGCCAACGCCGAGATCAAGGCCATGATCACCGCCTTCGGAACCGGTATCCACGAAGATTTTGATATCACGAAGCTTCGTTACCATAAGATCATCATCATGACCGATGCGGATGTGGACGGCGCCCATATCAGCACCCTGCTTCTGACATTCCTTTACCGGTTCATGCCGGAGCTGATCAGGCAGGGACACGTCTATCTGGCGCAGCCGCCGCTCTATAAGATCGAGAAGAACAAACGGATCTGGTACGCTTACAGCAACGCGGAGCTGAATCAGATCCTGACCGATATCGGCCGCGACAACAACAACAAGATCCAGCGGTATAAAGGTCTGGGAGAAATGGATCCGGAGCAGCTGTGGGAGACCACGATGGATCCGGAGAGACGGATCCTTCTGCGGGTCAATATGGATGAAGACGTGACGTCGGAGCTTGATCTGACATTTACGATCCTTATGGGCGACCAGGTGGAGCCGCGAAGGGAATTCATCGAAGCGAACGC
>CANQGA010000159.1 GCA_947600145.1 uncultured Lachnospiraceae bacterium
TTCAGCAAGATGTGGGGGATCTCCACGCCGCAGCAGGCGCGGGCCATCATCGACGAGCAGAAGGGCAGCGTCGCCGGAGAGCCGCGGAATCTGGAGGAGCAGGCCATCAGCCTGGTGGGCCGGGACATCTACGAGAAGCTGGTCAAGGGATACACGGAGAAACAGTGGGGCCGCGACTGCAGGGAGCTTCCGGCGTTCATCATCAAGCGCCTGCCGGTCCGCTACACTTACGACAATAATTATTTCAACGACCTCTACCAGGGCATCCCCATCGGCGGCTACAATGTGATCGTGGAGAAGCTGTTTGAGGGCTGCGATGTGGAGCTTGGCGCGGATTATCTGGAGAACCGGGAGAAGTACGACGCGCTGGGCGGGACGGTGGTCTATACCGGTACCATTGATTCTTACTACGGCTATCGCTATGGCAAGCTGGAATACCGCAGCCTGCGGTTCGAGTCGGAGGTCCTGGATACGGACAATTACCAGGGCGTGGCCGTGGTCAATTATACGGACCGGGAGACGCCGTACACCCGCGTCATCGAACACAAGCATTTTGAGTTCGGGACCCAGCCGAAGACCGTGATCACCCGCGAATACCCGGCGGCGTGGCAGGAGGGCATGGAGCCGTATTATCCGGTCAATGACGCGCGGAACCAGGAGCTTTACGCGAAGTACGCGAAGCTGGCGGAGGAGGAGAAGAATGTGGTCTTCGGCGGCCGTCTGGCGGAGTACAAGTATTACGATATGGATAAGGTGATCGAGTCTGCCCTGAACCGGGCGGCGGAGCGGATCTGAGCGCCGCGCACTGAAGAACCCAGGAGGTCGTTTCATGAACATTGTCTACGCGTCCAATGACGGTTACGCCAGACATCTGGCGGTATCCATGCTCTCCCTTTTCGACCGCAACCGGCGTGCCCGGCAGATCACGGTCTACGTGATCTCCATGGGAATCAGCGGGGAGAACAGGGAACGGCTGGAATCCGCGGCCGCGCAGTACGGGCGGGAGATCCATTTCCTGGAGCTTAAGGACATCGAATCCCGGTTTGGCGGGGAGATCAACACCCGCGGTTTTGATATCAGCGCCATGGGGCGTCTGTTTGTGGGGCGTCTGCTGCCGGAGCAGGCGGAGCGGGTCCTGTATCTGGACTGCGACACGGTGGTCGCGCAGCCGCTCATGGAGCTGTGGCGTACGGATCTTCGGGGAAATGTGATGGGCGCGGTCATGGAACCGACGATCTACAGGGCTGTCAAGCGGGAGATCGGGCTGACGGAAAATGATTTCTACATCAATTCGGGCGTGCTGCTGATCGATCTGAAGCGCTGGCGCAGTACGGACGCGGAGCGGAGGCTGCTGGATTTTTACAACAGCCGGGGAGGCAGCCTGTTCGCCTGCGACCAGGATACGCTGAACGGCGCGCTGAAGGGGCAGATCCTGCCGCTGCCGCCGAAATACAATTTCTTCCCCAACTACCGGTATTTCCGGTATCGGGATCTGGTAAAGCATTCGCCTTCCTACGCGGCGGTGAAGGAAGAAGAGTTCCTGGAGGCGAAGCGGCATCCGGTCGTCATCCATTACGCGGGCGACGAGCGGCCGTGGATCGCCGGGAATATGAACCATTACCGGAAACCCTATGAATATTATAAGGCGATGACTCCCTGGGCGGATACGCCGAAGGAAAAAGAAAGGGAGTTCTATATGTTCCTGTATCATATGATGGATTATCTGACGGCAGTCTGCCCGGCGGCCCGCTGGCAGATCAGCCGGCTCTGGGGGATGCGGGCGGTCGACGCGAGGGGCCGGAAGAAGGCGCAGGCCGGGACGGCGGAAGGTGAATAGGAGACATGGAACGCGGAAAAACGATCGAGGTGCTTCTGGCCTCATATAACGGAGAGAAATATATCAGCCAGCAGCTGGATTCCATTCTGGATCAGACTGTGCCCGGAATCCGGATCCTTGTGTCGGACGACGGCTCGACGGACGGGACGGCAGAGATCCTGCGGCAGTATGCGCGGGAATATCCCGGCCAGGTGGTCCTTCTGGACGGAGCCGCGGCTGCTGCGCCGGAGGCCGGCAAGGGGCAGGTCTCTGCGGCGGCCGGAGGTCCGGAGGCAGCTGGAAGTTCTGCGGCGGTTGGAAGTTCTGCGGCGGCCGAAAGTTCTGCAGCAGCTGGAAGTTCTGCGGTTCCCGGCGGAAATATTCCGGCGCCTGCCCGGAATTTTTTCCGTCTTATGGCCCATGCGGACGCGGATTATATCCTGCTGAGCGACCAGGACGACGTCTGGATCCCGGAGAAGGCGGAGCGGCTGCTGGAGCGGATCCGCGGGCTCGAGGGTGAAAACGGCGGCGTCCCGGCGCTGGTCTTTTCGGATATGGAAGTGGTGGATGAGAGCCTGAACCGGATCTCTCCCAGCTTCTTTTCTTATGCGCACTGCGACCCGGACCGTCTCACGCTTTCGGAGATCCTGGCGGAGAATCCGGTGACCGGAGGGGCGCTTATGATGAACCGGCCGCTTCTGGAGCTGGCGCGCCGCGTGCCGGAAGCGTGCTGCATGCACGACTGGTGGATCGCGCTTGCCGCCGTCTGCTTCGGGCGGATCGCATGCGTCAGGGAGGCGCTGTATTTCTACCGGCAGCACGGGGACAATTCCCTGGGGGCCAGGCGGACCGGAAGCCTTGAGGATCTGGCTGGCCGGCCGGGCCGGCAGGCGCAGGTGGAGGAAAACTACCGAAGGATGTTCGACCAGGCGGCGGCGCTTCTGAATATGTACGGCGACAGGCTTACAAAGGAGCAGCGGGCTGTGGTGAAAGCCTGGCTGGCGGTTCCGGACCAGGCTCCTTTTGCGCGTCTTCGGACGATCCGGCGGTATCATTTTTATAAAAGTTCTTTCGCGCAGACGCTGGCGCAGTGCGTCACGATCCCGCGCTGGGACAAGCCGGACTGGTATCCGGCGGCTCGCCGCGGCGGGGAGCGCGCGGAAGGGCGTGCCGAAACGTCCCGGGGAAGCGGGACGGTCTGCGTGATCCTGAACTATAACGACGCGGCGACGACGGAGGATCTTGTCCGCCGGATCCGCGGATACGGGAGCCTGGATCATATCGTTGTGGTGGATAACGCGTCCGCCGATGATTCCTTCGCGCGCCTTGCCGCTCTTCAGGACCGGAAGGTGACCGTGATCCGCGCGGAGAAGAACGGCGGATATGGCGCCGGCAATAATCTGGGCGTCCGTTTCGCGGCGGAAACGCTGGGGGCGGGGCAGGTGCTGATCGCCAATCCGGATGTGGAATTTTCTGAGCGCTGCGTGAGGAATCTGGCCGGGTTTCTCAGGAGAAATCCTCAGGTGGGCGCGGCCGCGGCGGTGATGGACGTTCCGGGGAAGGTTCGGGAAGATGGCGGCGGGAAGCGCTGCCGGCCGGCGAACGTCTGGCGGCTTCACGGTTTCCTGGGCGAGCTGGTGTTCATGGGGCCGGTCAGCCGGCGTCTGTTTGCCGGCTGGATCTATTATCCGGCCGGGTATTTTGCCGGGAAGAAGGCGGCCCGGGTGGACGCTGTCCACGGATCCATGCTGATGGTGAACGCGGAGGCTTTTATGGCCTGCGGCGGTTATGACGAGAATATTTTCCTGTATCAGGAAGAAATGGTACTGGCCGGCCGCATGCGGTCGGCGGGATATGTCATGGCGCTTTTGCCGGATGAGCGTTACATCCACCGGGAGTCCGTGTCGATCAGCAGATCGGTCTCCGACGCGCTGGCGCGGCAGCGGCTCCGGGAGACGAGCGTCCTGTATTATATGGAGCGCTACCTGGGCATCGGCCCGGTGAGAAAGGCGGCCGCGAAGCTCTGGTTCGCGGCGGTGCGGGCGGAAACGCGGGTGTATCTGCGGATCCCGCGGCGGTAAAGGAGAGGTGAAACTGGTGTCGGCTGAGACGGAGATGAAAGGCAAGATCGTGAAGGGGCTTTTCTGGAAGCTGCTGGAGAACGGCGGCGCCCAGGGGCTCCAGTTTGTCGTCGCCATTCTTCTGGCAAGGCTTCTGACGCCGGCGGAATACGGCCTGGTCGGCATCGTGATGATCTTCATCACCCTGGCCAACGCCATCGTACAGAACGGGTTCAGCACCGCGCTGATCCAGAAGAAGAATTCAGATGAGACGGATTTTTCCTCGGTTTTCTATTTCGGGCTCGCGCTGGCCGCGGCAATGTACGCGGTGCTGTATCTGGCGGCGCCGGCCATCGCCGGTTTCTATGAGAATCCGATCCTCTGCCGGATCCTGCGCGTGCTGGGGCTTGTTCTGTTCCCCGGCTCCGTCATTTCCGTGCAGACGGCCTATGTGTCCCGGAAAATGGAATTCCGCGGACTGTTTATCGCCACGATGTGCGCCGTCGCGGTCTCCGGAACCGTCAGTATCGCCATGGCGTATCGGGGGTTCGGCGCGTGGGCCATGGTTGGCCAGCAGATCGCCTACTATCTGGCGCTGATGCTCTGCCTGCTCGCTGTGGTCAGCTGGAAGCCCCGTCTGCTGTTTTCCCTGGCGCGGATCCGGGGAATGCTGGCGTTCGGCTGGAAGCTTCTGGCGGCGTCGCTTCTGGATACTCTGTTCAACAATCTCTACGGCCTCATCATAGGCAAGATCTATAATGAAGAGCTTCTGGGCGCGTATAACCGCGGAGACCAGTTCCCCAAGCTGATCGTCAGCAATCTGGGGGCGGCGATCCAGGCGGTGCTCCTGCCGGCGTTTTCTTCCCGGCAGGATGATATGGGCCAGGTCCGGGCCATGGTCCGCCGGGCCATCCGCGTCAGTTCCTTTCTGGTGCTTCCGATGCTGTTCGGCCTTTTCGCCGTGGCGGATACGCTGGTGCTGGCGCTTCTCGGCGAGAAATGGCTGATCTGCGTGCCGTATCTGCGGATCATGTGCATCTCCTATTCCTTCTGGCCGATCCATATCACGAACCTGCAGGCGATCAACGCGCTGGGACGAAGCGATGTGTTCCTGAAGCTGGAGGTGCTGAAAAAGACGGTCAGCCTGATCGGTCTTCTGATCGGGATCCGCTACAGCCCGATCCTGATGGTGTCGATCAAGGCGGTCTGCGACTTCCTCAGCGTTTTTATCAACGCCTGGCCGAACAGGAAGCTTCTGGGATACAGCATTGCCAGCCAGTGGCGCGATATCCTGCCGTCCTTCCTTCTGTCCATGCTGATGTGCGCCGCCGTCTATTTCCTGCAGTTCGCGCTGCCGGGCGGCCCGTGGCTTAAGCTGATGGTCCAGGTCGCTGCCGGGATGGCCGTCTACGCGGGACTTGCCTGGGCGTTCCGGCTGGAGACCTTCCGGTATCTTGCGGATACGTTCCGAAACCGCGGATGAGACCGCCGCGGCGCATTTTCCGCGGACCGGCCGTGAATCGTCCGCGAACCGATTGCGGACCGATTGCGAACCGATCGCGAATCGTCTGCGAACCGGTTGCGGACCGGCCGCGAACCGGCGTAAGATTTACAATGGAAATAAAAGAGGGTGCGCGCCGAATGAACCGGTACGCACCCTTTGCAGTTTGTTAAGCTATATTTGTTAAGCGATACAGATCTGTCAGCGCCCGCGGGTCACTGCTGGGCGGCTGCGGCCTGAGCGGCCACCACAGCGGCAGCCTCAGCGTCCGTAGGATCCCAGGTCTGCTCCAGAGAAATGATCTGCGGTACGCAGGGTCTCTCGTAGGGGCCGGGGACAGAGGAATTGTAGACCTGGATCGTCGTGCCGACCGGGCAGTGCTCGTAGATCCATCTGCAGTCGCTGGTAACGAAGCGGATGCAGCCCGCCGAACTTGCGATGCCCATGTAGTTATAGGTATCCGTGCTCAGCGTGAACGGATTCGGGGCGGCATATACCGGCGAATGAAGCAGGATATGCAGGCCGGAACCCAGACGGGTCAGGTACTGGCAGTAAACGCCGTGGATCATCTCGTGCCAGCGGTACTTCTCCGGGGAACGGAACGTTCCGATCGGAGTATCCGCGCCGGTGGAGCAGAGGAAGCTCTTTAACGGGATGATGAAACCGTTCTCGCCGTCCGGTACATAGATCGTCGTGCAGTTCATCTGCTTGTTCACCTTGATCAGGAACGGGCCCGCCGCGCCGATGATCGGCTCCAGATCCTCGATCCGCTTGCCGGTCTCGTCAAAGTAGTACTTGTATCCGTCCAGATACTGCCAGCCGGTGAGGGCGACGCTGTTGACGAAGTAGTAGCAGTCGTTGCCGTTGAACGCCCAGCCGGTGAAAGGTTCGCCGGTGCCGTTTACATAAACAGCCACGCCGTTCTCAAAACGGATGCCGTCGTATCCGGCGGGGCAGACCACTTCGTTGGCTGAAACCGCGGTGCTGTAAGCGCCCTTGTGGGTCAGATAGAACTCAAGCGCGGTTATGTATTTGCCGGTCGCCATCGTTCCGTTGGTGCGTCCGTTGTAGGACCATCCGCAGAGGGTGCCGTCGGACAGGGTGGAACGGTAGCTGACGTCATAGTAATCGTTCAGAACGCCTTTCAGGCGGACCTGGATGGCTTCGATCAGGACGCCGTTCGTCCAGGGCGACTGCTCGCCGTTCATGCACCAGCGGGACCATCCCGTAGCGGAAGAGTAGGTGCGGTACATGACGTCGCCGGGCAGACTGGTATGGTCGATGCAGATGGAAATAAATCCGTTCTCCGCGATCAGGCCGTCTCCGGTGGGGGTCGCGTAGATCACGTTGGTCCACGCCGGGTCCGGACGAAGGACGGTGACGGAAAGCACGGAGCTGTCAATGCGCTGCTGCACATCGGCCGCAACCGCCGTCTGAACTGCCGGAGCTGTCTGCTGCTGTTCTGCAGGA
>CANQGA010000160.1 GCA_947600145.1 uncultured Lachnospiraceae bacterium
CCTGCGCGGAAATAAAAAGCCCCGGGCTAAACACCCGGGGCGTCTCATCGCAGCGAAGCCCGCGCATCCGCGCGGCACGCAGTTTCTTCTCTCATCCAGACTATACTGTCGGTTTTGGAATCTCACCAAATCGGCCGCAAAAGCGGTTCGCGGACTATACCGCCGGTGGGGACTTGCACCCCGCCCCGAAGAACTTATCTGATTTCGCTGGTTATTATAACTCATTGCGCGCTGTTATGCAAGAGGTTTTTCAGGAGGATGTATCATTATTCAAATACCACGAATCCGGCCACCTGCTTCTTCAGCCCGGCGGCCCGCTCCAGTTCCAGCTCTACATTTCCGTAGGTCGAATGACCGCAGTGTTCTACAAACACCACCGCGCCGCATTCCTGCAGTTTCCGCAGCATATCCGCATTTTTCAGCAGATTCCCGCCGGTTACGACCTGACGGTCCGGAAGCTTTGACGAGAGCTGTCTGGCCGTCTCCTCGACCTCCTCCGCCGGAGCCGTGCCGGCCACCAGAAGCGCGGACGACGCGTCTACGCTGCCGCCGATTCCGGCCGCTATCAGGTCATAGGCGCCTTCGCTTCCGGTTCCGTCATCCATGGCCCTTCCCTCCATCCGGGCCAACAGGCCATCCACTCCTTTTCTCCTTCTGTCTGCCGCGGGAAGGGCGCCGAGAACCGGAATCCGAAACCGCTCCTTCAGCCCCTTGCCCAGATACAGCTTATCGCTCATCAGGAATACGACACATACCAGGAACACGACAACAAAAGCTCCCAGTACTCCGCCCAGAACCGCGTATTTGATCCCGCTTTTTATCGCCCCGATAACAGACGCCGCAGGCGCCTTGGGTTCTTCCATGTTATCCAGCTCATCCTGCTTCGCCGTCAGACGGTCATTCAGCGTCACCAGTTGGTCATTCTGAGCCTTCTGGGTATCCAGAAGCGCCAGATCGATCAGAGTCCCGCAGCTGCCGCTCACCTCACTGATGGTATGCTCCCCTATAGAAGACCGAAGTTCCTTCTGTGCCTCCCTTACGCCCTTCATCAGTTCATTCATAATGCTCTCTGTCGTTTCCTTATCCCCGCTTCTTACACGAATGGACAGCAGCCGGTTCTCTGTCGTCAATGTCACCAGTTCCATCAGATACCGCTCCCCGATGCCGGTCTGCTCCGCCACCCCGGACATGAACGACATATTCGTCAGAGCAGCCCGGTACGCCCGCAGCAGCGTGTCCGTGTAATCCGGATCCTGATATGTCATTCCCGGCATGATCCTGTATCCGCTATCCAGAAAGAGCAGGTTCTCAGCCTCCCAGATATTATAAGGACTGATATTCATCAGCACCGATTTTTCCAGATATTCCTGCTGTTCCGTGATCCGCTCCATCAGGCTGTCCAGCTCCCTTTGCAGACTTTCCTGGCTCTGCTCATATACCTGCACCGCCCTCTCGTACTCTTCATAGGCCTTCTGCGCCGCGTCCCCGGTGCTCTGGTTCCGGTAAACCGAAAAAGCCCGCCAGCCCCCCAGCAGGAGTGCCAGCGCCACCGCCGCCAGGATAATCGGCCGCCATCGATACAGCACCGCAAACATCAGATCCTTCAGATCGATCTCCTGTTCATAAGCGCTCCCTGTTTCTGTCGTCTGATACATTTCTCTCGTCCTCTCTTTCTTCATAGATAATTTTTAATCATTTATAAATATCTGCAGCGCAATACAAAAAACGCGTCACTGGCGTTTTGTTTGCATACTGGCGTAATAAAATAAGGGCCGGATCTCTCCGCCCTTACTTTACAAGACGTAAATATCATTTATACAGCAGCTCTCCCACAGAGAACGGCCTATCCTTCTTTTAAAACGACCCTGCACCGCTTTTTGTAACAGGCAATTCCATATTTCAGAACCTTATCAACGCCGTTCTCCCGCAGCCTCTCATCATACCGCCGCTTTTCAATCTGCTCAAGCGCCAGCCTCACGCCCTGATCCAGATCTCCGTCCCGGGCATATTTCACTTCGATGACGATCCCAAAACTTCCGTCCTCCGTCTCCACCAGGATGTCACCGTAGCCGTCACCGGTCTCCCGGTTGCTCGTGACGATCCAGTCCGCCTTGTACGACAGAATCCCAAGCAGAATCCCATGGTAGAAATTCTCCTTCCGCCCGCTTCGCGCCGCCGTGTCCCTGACGCTGATCACCTTCCGGAGATAACTGTTAAAGGCCGTCTCCACTCCGGCCGCGTCACCGGCCGCCAGCGCCCCGCACAGCCGTTCCAGCGACTCTCCGTCTTTCTTCGTCTCTTCACGGAACAGTTCCATGATCTGTCCCGTAAAAATCCCCCGGATCTCCGCATTCGGGATAAAAAGCTCATAGAGCGGCAGATCGGACTCATCCTCCTCATCCGGGCCGCCGGTCAGGTACCCGGTCATATACAGAAGACTCCAGAGATTCTCAATGGAACTGTACATATCCCGGTAGGTAAGTTCCGGATGGATCTCCTTTCGGACCGTCCCGCCTTCCACCAGAGACTCCAGTTCCCGTTGGGCTGAGTTTGCGTCCAGCTTCCGCACGAACTCCCGCACCGCGTCATTGCCGCTGGAGTTCGCCCAGAAATTCTGCGGCCGCGCTTTCGGATTTGTCCGCAGGAGATCCATATAATTAATGACATCCCAGGGACAGTACATCTCCGCGCTGCCGAACCGGTATCCGTCATACCAGTCCTTTACCGCGCCGTAAGCATCCGAAAGGCCATAATACTCCAGCATCTCCCGCACCTCGGCGTCCGTAAAACCAAAATATTCGTCAAACCGCGGATCCGACACTGTCAGAACACGCAAATTGTTCATCCCTGTAAAAATGCTTTCCTTCGATATCCGCAGACATCCGGTCAGCACTGCGAACTGCAGACTCGGATTCGTCTTCAGCGCCTGGCTGAACATGCCCCGGATCAGCTGCACCATTTCGTCATAATACCCGCCGTAAAATGCTTTCTGCAGCGGCACGTCGTATTCATCGATCAGCAGGATCGCCTTCTGCCCAAAGTGCTTCTCCAGCAGCCTGCTTAAATCCCACAGACTGCTGCTTATCATCTCCTGATCCGTGTCCCTTCTAAGCAGACTTATATACAAAGCCTTCTCTTCTTCCGAAAGCTTCGGGCTGGTACGCAGAAATTCAAACCGTGACGCCTCCACGCTTATCCTCGCGGCGATACGCCTGCAGGATGACCGAAAATCGTTTCCTTCCGCATCTTTCAGCGTCAGGCTGATTACCGGATACTTCCCCATATGCCGCCCACAGATCTCCGTCTCCTTTGAGACTGCCAGCCCGTCGAAAAGCGCCGGATCTCCGCCAATCTCGAAAAAGCATTTCAGCATGCTCATGTTCAGCGTCTTGCCGAATCGCCGCGGACGGGTAAAAAGCGTCACTTTCGCCGAACTGCGCAGCAGATCCGTGATCAAATCCGTTTTATCGACATAATAACATCCCGACTGCCGCACTTCCGCAAAATCTTCTAACCCAATCGCGAGCTGTTTCTCACCAGATCCCATGATCATCAGCAGCTACCTCCCGTACATCCGACACGCCATCCATATCCCAGCCGTTTTCCAGAGCCGGCTCATTAGTATAAGTATACCGAAAATATGTGTTAATTACAAGTGGCATCTGACTAATTTCACGTGGTTAGCTCAGTGTCTGTCACCAACTTTGGGGAAAGAGTCAAAATATACAGAACACCAAAGGCGCAACAGTGCCCGGCTTTGAACCTGCCTCTCGCGCTGATTTTTGAAACCAAGACACTCTAAGAATAACTGAATTCAACTGATTGCTCCCTCTTCCCAGAGTGCCCCTAACACTTTCAATCAATTCTTCAAATAACATATATCTTGCTTCACCCTTTGGAGGAGAAGGCACCAAAAAGCTGACTTTCCTGACATTCGCTATATTCTTTCTTCTGTCCAATTGACATCATATACCGCTTTTCAAGAAGATATAATGCTGCAAATGCGTTGCAAAGATTCACTAAATTTGCCTGTTGAAAATACGGTTCCTTTGTATTCGGATCCTCTAGTGTCCTGCTATGCTTCACCTTATTGTAAGACGTCCACCAATGCGGAGTTTTTGAATTGCCAGAAAGTTTGTAACGGACACGTCCTTTTTTGTCTTTATATTGTTCTATTAAGTATCCGCTCCAAGGGCTAAATTCCAATTCATTTGTCATTGTAACGGGTTCCAATACGCCTTCTCGAAACCAGTCCTGAATGATATACCACCATCTTTGAATATCAGAATGGTCCAATATTTTAAATTCAGGATTAATCTGGTGTGCAATCTCTTTAGCCACAACATCGATTTCACTACATACCGCTTCCAAAAGTTTTAAGTACTCGGAAGAATACGTTTTATAATTTACCCGATCAAAAGCCACATATCGCTTCGTTGCTATGAATGATTCCTCAAGTTCCAAAAAATATTTCCAGTAATTTTTTTCAAAGCGGTAAAAAAGTTTAGAATCTTTAGAAATTTGCATAGTATTTTATCCTCCGTCTGATGCCTATTAACATGTTTCCAATATATCCGCAATCCGCTTACTCGCCAGCCCATCCCCATACGGATTGCTGGCCTCGCTCATTTTCGCATACTCGTCCGGATCCTCCAGAAGCTGTTTGAACGCCTTATAAATGGTCTCCTCATCCGTCCCCACCAGCTTCAGCGTTCCCGCCGCGATCCCCTCCGGCCGTTCCGTCGTGTCCCGCATCACCAGAACCGGCTTGCCCAGCGACGGCGCCTCCTCCTGGATCCCACCGGAATCCGTCAGGATCATGTACGAATGCGCAAGGAAATTGTGGAAATCCAATACATCCAACGGCTCAATGATCCGGATCCGCTCATCCCCTCCAAGGATCTCTTTCGCCGTCTCCCTAACCACCGGGTTCATATGGATCGGATAAATCGCCTTCACATCCGGATGCTCATCGCACACCCGCCAGATCGCCCGAAACATATGCCGCATCGGCTCTCCAAGATTCTCTCTGCGGTGGGCCGTGATCATGATCAGACGACTTCCTTCCGCCCAGTCCAACTGCTCATGACGATAGTCCGCGCGGACTGTCGTTTTTAACGCATCGATCGCCGTATTTCCCGTCACATAAATAGAGGAGGGATTTTTTCCCTCTCTGATCAGGTTCTGCCGGGACAGTTCTGTCGGGGCAAAGTTACATGCGGAAATGATGCTGACCGCCTGGCGGTTGAATTCCTCCGGGTAGGGGGAATAGATGTTGTAGGTGCGGAGACCAGCCTCCACATGACCGACCGGGATCTGGAGATAGAAACAGGCAAGAGCGGTTACGAAGGTGGTGGAGGTGTCGCCGTGGACGAGGACTACGTCTGGTTTTTCCTTCTCTAAAACTTCACGGATACGATTCAGGATATTCGTCGTCACGTCGAACAGGGTCTGGCGATCTTTCATAATGGACAGGTCGTAATCCGGGACGACTTTGAATGTCTCCAACACCTGGTCCAGCATTTGACGGTGCTGACCGGTGACACAGACGATGGTTTGAATTGTGTCTCTGGTCTTTAGTTCATTGACCAAAGGGCACATTTTAATGGCCTCCGGGCGGGTGCCGAAGACAAGCAGGGCTTTTTTCATATGCCAGGTTCCTCTCTTACAATGTAATAAAATCGTCTCCTCCATCATTTATAAATCAGCGCTTGCCATCTCTCCCATTCCATGATATGATATCTTCATCGGCTAACTTTCTGCTGCCGTCTGCTGTATCATCTGGTATCATGTCCGGACATGTCGCCGGCGGATCCCACGGAACCATTTCACCTGCTGGCCTTATGCCTGCAGAAACTACCACCGCGGATATTTTCCGCCACAAAGGAGGAGTATTTTTTATGACTTATCTGCAGCCTGACGTCTATGCCGCCATTGACCTGTCCCAATTTGACGGCGAACTTCCTTTCCATCTCACCAACGACTATTTCTTCCGGGCCGTAATGCAGGAGAATAACCATGTCCTCAAGGCTCTGGTCTGCGCGCTTTTGCATCTTGATGAATCCAATGTCCATGAGGTCACAATCCTGAATCCCATCGAGCTGGGCAAAAACATCAACGAGAAGGATTTCTTCCTGGATATCAACGTCCTCCTGGACAACAGCATGTCCATCAACCTGGAAATGCAGGTCGTCAACGAGGGCAACTGGATCGAACGCTCCCAATGTTACCTTTGCCGCTCGTTCGACCATCTGAACAAAGGTGAAGACTACAAAAATGTCCTCCCGGCTGTCCAGATTGGTATTCTGGACTACACGCTATTCCCGGAAGCACCGGAATTCTACGCGACCTACCGTCTGATGAATGTAAAAAGCCACAAATTATATAGTGACAAACTGCGCATCTCTGTGCTAGAATTGAATCATATCAGACTGGCGACAGCTGAGGATCGGGCGTACCGCATTGACTACTGGGCCCGCCTCTTTAAGGCCACCACATGGAAGGAGCTGAAAGCTTTGGCAGAGCAAAATCCCATATTCACAGAAGCCGCCAGAACGGCTGCTGTTCTGAGCGAGGACGAGAAGATCCGCCTGCAGTGCGAAGCCCGCGAAGACTACTACCGCCGCGTGGTGTGGAAAGACAAGCTGATCGAACAGCTGACTTCGGAGAAACAACAGTGGACTTCGGAGAAACAGCAGTGGGCTTCGGAAAAGCAGCAACTGACTTCGGAGATTCAACGCCTGCGCAACATTCTGCAATCTGCCGGCATCTCGGATTCACAGAGTAATTAAAATGCTCCTATGGCTGTGGCATCTTCTGTCACAGCCATA
>CANQGA010000161.1 GCA_947600145.1 uncultured Lachnospiraceae bacterium
GCGGAGGGCGTCGCCAACTGGTTCAAGCTGGCGGGCGACCTGGATCTGAAGGCGCCGATGGAGTTCCCGGAGGGCAAATATAATGTGAAGGTTCCCATGGGCGAGATCGCCAAGTCCGAGGAAGCCATGAAGGTGGTCTCCGAGGCGGTCAGGCTGGCCACCAACATGAAGGTGGCGCCGGGCGAAGGCATGTGGGACATGATGAAGGGCATGGCGCCGCAGGCCATGGTGGAAATGGCCGGCTCCATGATGCCGGAAGGATTCCTGGAGAGCCTGAACGCGAAGCTGATCAAGATCGACCGGGTCTGAAAAGCTGAATGAACAGAGAATAGGAATCATCAAAGTTCAGGCGGTAAGGCTGGCAACGGTTGAAGCTCGGAAGAAGCTGCCCGGACGAATAGAATAAGAAACCGTAAATTCCTGCGTCCGGGCGCCGCGCGGCGAAGGCAGCCCACAGGCCTTTGCCGGCAGCGTCCGGAGAGCAGAAAAAGAAAAGAGGAGAAAAGAGTATGAGCAGCAACACATCCAAGTACTATGGTGAGAATGGAATCCACCGGGTTCCGCTGTGGCGTATCGGCGGCTTCGCCCTGAATAACACCGCCACAAACCTGTATCTGTTCCTGATGAACTATGTAGCGTATTACCTGGGGGGTTTGTCGGCGTAGCGACCGTGACCGCGTCAAGCTTTTCCATGATGATGCGTATCTGGGACGGCGTGACGGATCCGTTCATTGGATTCGTGGTTGACAAGACCAACGGCAAGTTCGGCAAGAACCGGCCCTTCATGGTGATCGGCAACGTGATCCTTCTGGTGATGAGCTTTATCCTGTTCCATGTGACCCATCTGCTGCCGCAGAATAACGCGCTGCGTTTCGGATTCTTTATCGTGATCTCGGCGATCTATTACGTCGGCTACACCTTCCAGTGCGTGGTCACCAAGTCGGCCCAGAGCTGTCTGACCAACGACCCGAAGCAGAGGCCGCTGTTCGCCGTATTCGACGGCATTTACAACAGCGTTCTGTTTGCCGGAATGGCGATCGTGAGCGCCCGGTTTATCGCGAATCACACTACTCCGGATCTGGACGGCATCCTGACCACCGGCTTCTACCATGACATGTGGGTATTCGTGGCCGTCCTCAGCGCGATCTTCACCGCGATCGCCGTGTTCTCCATTGCCCCGAAGGACAGAAGCGAGTTCTTCGGAACCGGCAAGGCTGTAAAGGTTGGACTTAGGGATTACTGGGAGACCCTGAAGGGGAACCGCGCCATCCAGATGCTGGTGGTGTCCGCTTCCACAGACAAGCTGGCCTCCTCTGCCAAGACCAGCGCGGTTACCATCGTCCTGTTCGGCGTCCTGGCCGGCAATTACGGTCTGAGCGGAACGCTGAGCGGCTTCGTGACGATCCCGAGTACTTTGCTTCTGATCTTCTTCGTGGCCGGACTGGCTACGACACTGGGACAGAGAAAAGCCATGCTGATCGGCTCCTGGGGCGAGATCGTGATCTGCCTCCTGCTGGCAGCGCTGTGGCTCTTTGGAGACCCCACGAGCATGAACGGAGCCGACGGCAGACTGCACTGGGGATATTTCGCGATCCTTTACGTGGTGCTCAGCATCGCCCAGGGAGGTTTCCAGGGCGTGGCCGGCAATATCGTTATCCCGATGACCGCGGACTGCGCGGACTATGAGGTGTACCGTACCGGCAAATACGTACCCGGTATGATGGGAACTCTGTTCAGCTTCGTGGACAAGATCATTTCCTCTCTGGCGCCTATGATCGCGGGCCTGATGTTCGCGGCGATCGGCTTTAAGGATCAGCTTCCGACGGCCAGTACGCCGTACAGCCTGTCCCTGCGCTATGTATCGGTATTCCTGGCCTACGGCATGATCATCCTGGGGTGCCTCTGCAATGTTATCGCCCTGAAGTTCTATCCGCTGACCAAGGAGAAGATGGAGTCCATCCAGGCAGAGGTCGCGGCCATCAAGGCCAAGGCCATGCAGGGTGAATAATCCGCAGGTATGAGAGTATGAGAATGCATACAGAGCGTCATCGGCGCTCTGCCTGCATCGAAACACCATGACGATCCGCGGCGGCCGGGAGGCCGCCGGGACTGCCGCGAAAGAAAGGGGAGCCGGGGATGAAAAAGAATACCAACAGCAAGAAGCAGGAAGTGTCGATGGACGAGTACCTGGCTGCTAAGGCGGAGCTGGACGCCGTACGGGAAGAGTACGGCGTGAAGCCCAAAGAGGGGAAGATATCCAGAACCATTTCGAATTTCTTTGACAAAAGAGACGCGAGACAGCTTCAGAAGGTGAATAAGAAGAAATACCTGCTGCTGGCGGTCTTCACCGGCTGGCTGGGCGGCCACCGCTTCTACGCGAAGCAGTGGGTCGTGGCCATCCTGTACCTGGTACTTTTCTGGTCGGGCTTTTCCCTGGCGATGACTGTTATCGATCTGTTGGCGGTCATTCCGAAGGAAGCGGATGAAGACGGCAATATCTACGTATAAATGATACGGCCATTTACAGTCATGGGTTTCACGCGGACGTCCTTTTGGGGCACGCGTGGGACCCATGACATTACTGTGCCGGGTGAGATGATGTATTTCGGATATGATTGTGTGTAAGGAGAAGAGATTATGGACAAAAAGATTCGTTTCGGACTGATCGGCATCGGCACCCAGGGAGGCACCTACGCGGGCTTTCTGACCGGCAAAGCCGGGATCCCCGGCATGGCGGCGCCCGAATGTCCCCCGCACTGCGCGCTGGGCGCGCTCTGCGATATCGACCCGGCGAAGGAGAAAATGTGCCGGGAGAAATACCCTGAGATCCCGTTCTACAGGGACTGGAAGGAAATGGTGGATTCCGACGACGTGGACGCGGTGATCACCACCGTGCCCCATTACCTTCATCATGAGATCGCCATCTACTGCCTGGAGCACGGAAGAAACGTGCTGGTGGAGAAGCCCGCCGGCGTCCGCGCCAAGGACGTGATGGCTATGAACGCCTGCGCCGCGGCCCATCCCGATGTGGCCTTCGGCATCATGTTCAACCAGCGCACCAACAAACTTTACCAGAACGTGAAGGAGATTGTGGCCTCCGGCGAGATGGGCCATATCCGCCGCAGCCAGTGGATCATCAATTCCTGGTGGCGTCCCGACAGCTATTATCGGCAGAGCGAGTGGCGGGCCACCTGGGGCGGAGAAGGCGGAGGCGTCCTGGTCAACCAGGCACCCCATCAGCTGGATCTGTGGCAGTGGATCTGCGGCGTGCCGGTGAAGGTCTATTCGAAGAACCTTAACGGCTGCCACCGGGATATCGTGGTCGAGAACGACGTGACCATGATGGTGGAGTTCGCCAATGGGGCTGTGGGCACCTTTATCACCTGCACACATGACGCCAACGGCACCGACCGTCTGGAGATCGACCTGGACGGCGGCAAGATCGTGGTGGACAACAGCCGCGTTGCTACGGTGTACCGCTACGTGAAGGACGGAAAGCATGTGTTTGAGGATGAGCTCAATGCTACTATGGATATGATGCAGGTGGCCCGGCTTACCAGCAGCAATTCCGGAGGCGGCCTCTGCGAGACGGAGACCATCGAGAATACGGACGGCTGGGGCCGTCAGCACACGACCGTCATGGAGAATTTTGCCCTTCACTGCCTGACGGGAAGCCCCCTGCTGGCTCCCGGTTCCGACGGCATCAACGGCGTAAACCTGGCCAATTCCTCCCAGCTGTCCGCCTGGACGGGCCGGGAGGTGCCCAATCCCTGCGATCCCGAGGAGTACGCCAGGGAGCTGGACAAGCGGATCGCCGAAGAAGGAAAGTTCCCCGTCCGCGGGTGATGAGGTGAGCTTCATGATAAGAGCTGCAGTTATCGGTCTGGGGACAATTTCCGCCGTCCATCTGGACGCCATCGCCTCCAACCCTGAGATCACGCTGGCGGCCGTGTGCGACACGGACGAGGCGCGAAAGGATCAGGCGCCGGACGGCGTACCGTTCTATACCGATTATTGTGAGATGGTGCGCAGGGAACGGCCCGACACGGCCCACGTATGCCTGCCCCATTATCTTCATTATCCCGTGTCCCGGAAGCTGGCGGAGATGGGAGTCCACGTGTTCTGCGAGAAGCCGGTGGCCTTAAACATCGCCGAGGCGGAACAGTTCGCGGCCCTGGAGGCGGTCCACCCGGAGGTGAAGATCTGCATCTGCCTGCAGAACCGGATGAATGAGACGACGGTGGAGCTGAAGCGGATCATCGATTCCGGCGAGTACGGCAGGCTCACCGGTCTCCGGGGCTTCGTGCCGTGGTACCGGGATCCGGAATACTACAGCCGGAAGCCCTGGCGCGGCACCTGGGCCGAGGCCGGCGGCGGCTCCATGATCAACCAGTCCCTGCACACGCTGGACCTGATGTACTATCTGGGCGGCGAGGTGGACCGCATCCACGCGATGGCGGGCCAGCTGAACGATTACGGCATCGAGGTGGAGGGCGACGTGGTGGCCCGGATGGAATTTAAAAATGGGGCCCGCGGCCTGTTCTTCGCCACCAATAATAACTGGACCAACGAGTCGGTCCAGATCCGCGCGGCCCTGGAGAAGGGGGTCTTCCACATTGAGGACAATATCCTTTACCGGATCGGTCCCGACGCTGACAGGCAGGTGATCTGCCGGGCGCCCAGGCACGAAGGCGTGCGGTTCTATTACGGCGCATCCCACGCGAAAATGGTGGAGCGCTTCCGCCTGGCGGTGGAGACCGGCGGAGACGATTACGTTCATGTCCGGGACGCCGTGATGGTCATCCGGCTGATGGAGACGATTTTTCAGTCGGCGAAGGAAGACCGGCTGATCGGGGTTCTATGAGATTTAACAGTTTTATGAATGACAGTAAAAGAACAGTGAGAAAAACAGGAGAAAGATAAGGAGAGAAAAAATGGCTGAGAAAGGTCTGATCGGCGTCCAGATGAGCACCATCGCCCCCGCGAAGATGCCCCATTTCGACGCCTTCGAGTCCATGCAGAGGCTTACTGATATCGGCTACCACTGTATCGAGATCTCCCAGGTGCCGATGACGCCTGAAAATGTAGCCGGATTCCGCCGCTCCATCGACGAGCTGGGGATGAACGTGTCCTCCTGCACCGCCTCCGTGGCGCCCATGGCGCCGGGAATGCCGGGAGAATATCTGAACGATCCCGACGGATTTAAGAAGATCGTCGGGGACTGCCGGGCGCTGGACTGCGATATGCTGCGCATCGGCATGCTGCCCATGACCTGTATGGGCAGCTATGAGAAGGCTGTGGACTTTGCCAGACAGGCGGAGGAGATCGCCCTTAAGCTTAAGGAGGAGGGCATCGACCTCTACTACCACAACCACCACGTGGAGTTCGTCCGCTATAACGGGCAGTATCTGCTGGACATCATCCGCGAGAACGCCCCGCACATGGGCTTCGAGCTGGACGTCCACTGGATCCACCGCGGCGGCGAGAACCCCGTGGAGATCATTAGGAAATACGCCGGCTCCATCCGGCTGCTTCACTTAAAGGACTACCGCGTCGGCGAGATGCCGGTCCCCGAGGGCGGTTTAAACCCGGCGGATCGGGCGTCCATGGCGAAGTTCATGTCTAATTTTACCAATATCATTCAGTTCGCCGAGGTCGGCGAGGGCAGCATGCCGATGAAGGCCTGCATCGAGGCCGGTCTGGCCGGCGGCGCGGAATATTTCCTGGTGGAGCAGGACGACTGCTACGGCCGCGATCCCTTCGACAGCCTGCGGATCAGCCATGATAACCTGGTGAAGATGGGATATGGAGAATGGTTTTAACAGAATGAAGCAAACAGGGCGCCAGTGACGCCCTGTTTGTGTCCGCCTTTGCATTTATTTCCCCTGCGCCGTTCGCAGTTCATCGATCTGGCGGCGCAGCTCGTCAATCAATGCGTTCTTCTGGTTCAGCTGTTCGTCCTTCTGAGTCAGTTGTTCGTCCTTCTGGTTCAGCTGTTCGTCCTTCTGGTTCAGCTGTTCGTCCTTCTGGTTCAGCTGTTCGTCCTTCTGGTTCAGCAACTCGTTCTTCTGGTTGATCGTCTCCTGCATTTCGTCGATCATATACTGGACTGTGTTGCTGTCCAGCTCTTTGAGTACCTCCGAATACATTCCCATCACCCTCTCCAAGTTAAGGCACATCTTGTATACTTCCTCGTACAGAGGCCGGAAGTCCGGATACGCGTTGATCACTTTTTCGATCCATTCCGGATCATCCAGTGACAGGAACGCCAGCCAGGCATCCCGCCGGTCCCTGATGCCTTTATTCTGAAGGATTTGATGGAAGATGTCAAGGGGGACGAAGAAATATTCCTCCAGAAGTTCCATTTCCAGATCGGTATCTGAGACCTGCCGAAAATGGTGTATATATGTATCCGGATATTTTCCGAATACAGACGGGCTGGATTCATACAGAACGATGGTGTACACCGGTTTGACTGCCCGGTAATTCATCTGCTTATTCTGTCTCCTGAGTTCATCCCGCAGCTTCTTGTACTGCCGCAGCAGCATGTCCGCCGAGTAGCAGGCAGCCCGCTGACCGGGAAAGGCGTAGCCGTATTTCTGGACTTCTACTGTGGTAATGCTGCCGTCTTCCAGCTGTACGATAATGTCCATTACCATCAGGGTATCCGGGGTGA
>CANQGA010000162.1 GCA_947600145.1 uncultured Lachnospiraceae bacterium
GCGCGTCCATGCCGGTAGTGGCGGTCAGCTGCTTCGGGAGTCCCTCCGTGATGTGAGGATTTAACATGGCATAGTGGGGGATCAGGCAGAACGCGTTGATCGGATACTTGTGCCGCGTCTTATCGTCGGTGATCACCGCGGCCAGCGTGGTCTCGCTGCCGGTACCTGCGGTGGTGGGGACGGCGATGAAAAGCGGCAGACGTTTAAAAATACGCAGCACGCCCTTCATGCTGTTCACGCTCCGCCGGGGATTAACGATCCGCGCGCCGGCGGCCTTGGCGCAGTCTATGGCGCTTCCGCCGCCGAAGCCGATGATCGCGTCGCAGTGATTGTCCAGATATTTCTGTCTGGCCGCTTCCACATTGGCTACGGTCGGATTTGGTACGGTATCTTTATAGACCGTGCAGGAGATTCCGGCGTCTTTCAGCGCGTTCTCCAGATCCGTCACGATCCCGGCGCCGTAGACGCCTTCGTCTGTGACGATCAGCACGGACTTTTTATCTTTTTTCTGTAAAAGTGAGGCGCATTCGGACTCATTTCCCAGGATCACCGGTTCCCGGTAGGGAAGAAGCGGGATCGCGGCGCGGAAAATGGTCTGAAATGTCCTGCAAAATACTCTGCAGGCCGAATTCATGATCTCATCTCCGTTTCTTTTTGGTATAGCTGTATAGAAACAGTATCATTATAGGCAGGAATTGCAGGAAAGTCAAACGAAAAGCTGAAATTCCTTTGCGAAACAGGTGCTTGTGTGGTATACTGGGGACGCAGACAGCTGTTTGTTAAGTTGGATTTAAGGAGGAGCTTATGGCAATTACTGAATATATGGCGGCGCTGAAGCTCGGAAAGAAGAGCTATCAGGATGCTGTCGCGAAGGGAGAATACCCGTATCTGCCGGTCCTTGATTTGATCATATCGGATTCTGATATCGCTTCCGAGGTTCCGCTGGGCGTCATCGATATCCCGCTGTGGCGGATCGTCGGGACGAAGACCGCGGGGCGCACCCAGGCGTTCGCGAAGAATTTCATGCCCCTTCTGGCGGACAAATCCGAATTTGCCGCCAAATGGAGCGAACTCTATGATTACCAGGTGGAGGAGGGGATCCAGGATCCGATCCTTGTCTATGAATATATGGATCAGTTCTATGTCCAGGAGGGCAATAAGCGGGTCAGCGTCATGAAGTATCTGGGCGCCTACAGCATCCGGGGGGATGTGATCCGCATGATCCCGAAGAAAACGGACAGCCCGGAATGCAGGCTCTACTATGAGTTCCTGGATTTCTACGAGATGTCGCAGAACTGCGACGTCTGGTTCAGCAAAGAGGGCAGCTACGCCCGCCTTCTGGAGCTGATGGGGAAGAAGCCGAATGAAGTCTGGAGCGAGGACGACCACATGATCTTTAATTCCGCTTACAGCCGGTTTGTGAAGGCATTTCTCAAATCGGACCTGGCAGGCGGGAAACTGAACTGCAGCGACGTCTTCCTGATCTACACGGAGATCTTTGAGTATGAGACCGTCGCCCATCAGACGGACAAAGAGATGGCGGATGGGCTAGTGAAGATCAAGAAGGAAGTAAAGCTGGCGGACAGCGGCAATCCGGTCGAGCTGGTGGAAAGTCCGGAGGCGGTTGAGAAGACTGCCCGCAAACCGCTGCTTCTGAACTGGCTGGTGGGCGGTTCCATCGAGCTGGAACAGCTGCAGCTCGGCTTTATCTATACGAAGACGACCGAGTCGTCCAGCTGGACCTATAACCATGAACTGGGACGGCAGTACCTTGATGAGGCGTTCGGCGGGCGTCTGGCCACGATGGCTTACGACGGGGCGGACACGGAGGACGAGGTGGAAGCGGCCATCGAGAAGGCGATCGCGGACGGCTGCAACCTGATCTTCACCACAGCTCCCCAGATGGCCAAGCAGAGCGTCCGTCTGGCGGTGCTCCATCCGGAGGTGAAGATCTATAACTGTTCCATCAACCTGTCCTACTCGGCGATCTGCACATACTACGCCAGGGTATACGAGGCCAAGTTCCTTATGGGCGCGATCGCCGCGGCCCTGTCGAAGACCGGAAGGCTTGGATATATCGCCGATTATCCGATCTACGGCACCGTGGCCAATGTGAACGCGTTCGCGCTGGGAGCCCGCATGATCGATCCCGAGGTGAAGGTCTATCTGGAGTGGTCCAGGACCAGGGGGGCGGCTGCCAGGGCGCACCTGGAAGAGATGGGGGTCCGCTACATATCCGGCGACGATATGATCACGCCGAACCGGGCCTCCCGCGAATACGGCCTTTACCGGATCATGGACGACGGAAGTCTGAAGAATTTCGCCACGCCCATCTGCCACTGGGGGAAGTTCTACGAGCGGATCGTGAGACTGATCTGCAAGGGAAGCGACGAGAAGGACGTGACCAAGGGCAAGAAGGCGGTCAACTACTGGTGGGGTATGTCGGCGGACGTGATCGACGTGATCTGCGCCGACGATATGCCGCACGGAACGCATCGTCTGATCGAATTCCTGAAGAATTCCATCCGTGAGGGAAGCTTCCATCCGTTCGACGGCCTGATCTATTCCCAGCAGGGAGTGATCCGCTGTAAGGAGGGCCAGTCCCTGGCCCCGGAGGACATCGTGTCCATGAACTGGCTGGCGGAGAACGTGATCGGCCGGATCCCGGATGTCGCGGAGCTGAACGACGAGGCGAAGGGACTTGTGGCGGTACAGGGCGTTACGGAGACAGAGGAAGGAAAGACGGAGGAGTAGGCCATGAATATTCTGGTGCTGGCGGACCAGGAGGCGAAAAGTCTATACGATTATTACGATCCGAACCGGCTGCGCGGGATCGACCTGATCATATCCTGCGGAGACCTTTCGGCCGTATATCTGGAATTTTTCGCCACTCTCTGCCATGTGCCGGTACTGTATATCAAGGGGAATCATGACGGCCGCCTGATCGAGCGCCCGCCGGAGGGATGCATCGATATTGAGAACACGATCTATACCTATCACGGGATCCGGATCCTGGGGCTTGGCGGATCCATGCGGTATACTCCCAACAAGCCCAACCAGTATACCGAGAAGCAGATGCGCGCCCGGATCCGCAGGCTGCGGTTTAAGCTGTGGCGCAGCGGAGGCATCGACATCCTGGTGACCCATGCGCCGGCGTATCATCTGAACGATATGCCGGACCTGCCCCATATGGGGTTCAAATGCTTCATAAAGCTGTTGGAGAAATACCGTCCGCCTCTGTATATCCACGGTCATGTGCACGCCACCTACGGCAAAGAATTTAAGCGGAGGGACGTGTACAAAGACACGGTGGTCCTTAACGCCTATGAGTATTATGTGGTGGAATATCCGCCGGATCCGTCCAGAAAGGCAGTCAGTTCCGCGGAATCGGCGGATCTGGCGGCCCGATCGGCCAGATCCTTACCGGTGAGCGGATGATTTTACGTTTCAGACGGCTTTACATGACGGATGCGGCATGATATAATTTCGCGGGAGATCCAACCGCGCCGGCGAGGCGCCGGGGTTTCAATAACCGGAAGGGGAATAAGCCATGAATTACTACGAGGAAGCGCTGAAGCTTCACAGCGAGCATAAAGGAAAGATCGAGGTGGTCAGCAAGGTGAAGCTTGAGAGCCGGGACGATCTGAGCACCGCTTACACGCCCGGCGTGGCCGAGCCATGCAGGGAGATCGCCAGAGACAGGAAAAATGTCTTCAAATACACCGCCAAGAGCAATCTGGTCGGCGTCGTCAGCGACGGCACGGCTGTCCTGGGCCTGGGCAATATCGGCGCGGAGGCGGCGATCCCGGTCATGGAAGGCAAGGCGGTTCTTTTCAAGACCTTCGGGGGCGTGGACGCGTTCCCCATCTGTCTTGATACCCAGGACACGGAGGAGATCATAAAGGCCGTGAAGCAGATCGCCCCCGTATTCGGCGGGATCAATCTGGAGGACATCGCCTCACCCAAATGCTTCGAAGTTGAGAGACGCCTGGAGGAGGAACTGGATATCCCGGTCTTCCACGACGACCAGCACGGTACGGCTATCGTCGTGACGGCGGCTCTTTTAAATGCCCTTAAGGTGGTCGGCAAGAAGATCGGGGACATCCATGTGGTGTTAAACGGTCCCGGTTCCGCCGGAACCGCGATCATCAAGATGCTGCTCACCGCCGGCGTGAAGCATATCATTGCCTGCGATGAGAACGGAATCCTCTACAGGAACCGCGGCGTCGGAATCGCGGACCACAAGAAGATGCTGTGTGAGATCACGAACATGGAGGACCGCCGGGGCGGCCTTGCGGAGGCGCTTTGCGGCGCGGATGTCTTCATCGGCGTATCGGTAGGCGGCGCTCTGAAGCCCGCGATGATCGCTCAGATGAATCCGGATCCGATCGTATTCGCGATGGCGAACCCTGTGCCGGAGATCATGTACGACGAGGCCATGGCGGCGGGCGTGAAGGTCATGGGGACAGGCCGTTCCGATTTCCCGAACCAGATCAACAATGTGCTGGCGTTCCCGGGAATCTTCCGCGGGGCGCTGGACGCGGGGGCCCGCGATATCAACTACGACATGAAGCTGGCCGCGGCGCGGGCCATCGCCGAGCTGGTGGAGCCGGAGAAGCTGTGCGCCGGGTACATTATCCCGTCGGCGCTTGATCCGCGGGTGGCGCCCCATGTGGCGGAGCGGGTCGCCGAGGCCGCCGAAAGATCCGGGGCGGTAAGAAAGTGAAACGTGTCAAAGTTTAAAGGTATGAACGCGGTCTTTTGCTTCGTCAGACCAGTACCCTTCCTGCATATGGTCCAGATGTTCCTTCGTCCACAGGCCCGGCGCGCCGCCGGTGTGCAGAAAGATCGCGCCGTCCTCCGCGCGGATCACGCCGCGTTTCAGAAGGCCGACGTATCCGTGGAATACCTTGCCGGTGTAGCAGGGATCCGCGAAAATGGCCTCGGTGCGGGCAAGAAGTTCGATACAGCTCTCGGTGACGGCGTCCGGTTCATTGTAGCCGACGCCGCCGTAGCCGACGTGAGCGGGATCCGCGGCGCTGCCGGCGGCAGCGGGGGTGCAGGCGGAATCGAATCCGAATTCCAGATGCAGGTCTTCTTTCCTGCAGGTAAATCCCATTTCAAAATATTCGCTCAGTTCATTGATGAAATCGACTGTCTCCTCCACCGGCCGGAAGTCCGGTTCGATGGGAATGCCGATCACCTCAAACGGCGCGTGGTAGTATTTCGCGCCGGCCCAGAGCCCTGCGAAGGTGCCGGTGGAACCGTAGCCCACGACAAGATGCTTCGCCCGGATATTCTGCGCCTTCATCTGGGCCATGATCTCCGGAACTGCCTGGATATAGCCGGCGGAGCCGATGACGGTCTGGCCGCCCACAGGGACGGACAGGACTCTGTCCCCGCGCGCTTCATACTCCGCGATGATCCGCGCGGCGCATTCGTCCGTATACCGCTGTTTGGCGGCCGCCTGTTCGGCCGCGGGGAGGGCGTCGGCGGCCGCGGTATCCACGAAATAGATATCTGCCCCCATGAGCCGGTCCAGCAGCAGATTCCCGGAAAGATAATCCGGTTTTTGGCCTTTCAGCACCAGGATCGGTTTTAAGCCGCAGCGGATGGCCGCGGCCACGGTGAGGCGGCCGTGGTTGGTCTGGACGCCGCCGAAGGTCATTAGCGCCGTGTAACCGTTTTCCAGCGCGTACGAAGCGATGTAGTTCAGTTTCCGGGCCTTGTTGCCGCCAAGGGCCAGGCCGGTCAGATCGTCGCGCTTAATGTAAAGACCGCAGCGGGAGGCGTCGTCCGCCGCGTCCGCCCCGGCGGCCTCTTTCATCAGTCCCAGCGCGGCCGCCAGCCGCGGCATGGGTTCCAGCGGGGTGTTCCGGTATCCGATGGGAATGGATTTTAAATCTTCGATCTTCATGGCGTGGCCTCCTGCAAATGAAAAGTTAATGTTCGGCGGCTTATTTCTTTCGCCACTGCTGCGGGGAATAGCCGGTTTCCCTCTTGAACAGGGCGGAAAACTGCGCGGAGTTTGAGAAGCCGCAGCGCTGCGCGATCTCCGTGCAGTTGCCGGAATTATCGGTAAGCATGGTCTGGGCCGCTTCGATCCGCCTGTGGATCAGGAACTGCTGCGGCGAATAGCCCGTGATCTCCTTGAAACGGTGCTGAAAATAATCATAGGAGAAATTCATTTGCCGGGCCAGATCCTGAAAATGGATCTTTTCCTGGTAGTTTTCCTTGAGATAATTGATGATGTATTCAAAGCTCTTATTCTGTTTTTTCCCGTGTTCGTTGTTCGAAAACCGTTCCAGAAAGATGATCAGTTCATTCAGCAGTATCTCGATCATATCCTTATAGGCTATATTTTGCTGGCGTGTTTCGTTCTGGATCGCCAGGGCCAGGTTATAAACGATATCGTTTTTGTCTGTGAAGATGCCGACCGGCAGTATCTCATCGGACTGGATGCGGATAAATATGAGCTCGCAGTCGGCGTAGTGCGTTTCGTCGTGCATGACATGGGGCGGGATGAAGACGAAGGTGTTGGGCGAAAAGTTGTATTCTTTATCGCCGATCCGGGTGAGCCCCATTCCGTATCGATAATAAACCAGTTCGTACTGGTTATGGCTCTCCATGGGGACATAGTGTCCGGTTTTATGA
>CANQGA010000163.1 GCA_947600145.1 uncultured Lachnospiraceae bacterium
TTCCTTCTTTTCGCTCTCTACATACGTCTTATAAATATATTCATCATCGAAAAGCGTCATCATAATATTGACAACCTCCTTCTCCCTTGCCTCCAGGTACTCTTTGAGATAATTCCTGTCCCTGCAGATACGGATCGTTTCCATGACGGCCTGCCGGGTTCTTCCATATTGTCTCACCTGCTCGTTATAAACCCGTGTAAAGCCGACATATTGGTTGATGATATCCCCTTCTTTACCATCATATATCATTTTGACCTTAACTTCAATATCCGAATGATGGTTGCCGAAAAAATCTTCTGTCAACAGCATGTGATTCGGGTGCGCCTTACGATCCCCCGTATAGATCACATACAACTCCGGTTCCGGAAGCTCTATCTTTCTGCTTGCATATACGTTCTGCCCGGTGCTCTCAATGTATTCCTGCCATGTCTGAGCAAGATACATCAGGCTCCGTATCAGAATATTCGGTGTCCATGTACTCTGCGCCTCAACCAGCACGATCAGACGCTCCCCGATCTGAAAACCCAGATCATTATACATCTGGTCCAGCAGGACATTTTTCAGCGTGACGTTGCTGATGTTCTCTTCCGTCACCTCTGTATCTTCCGGATGAAGCGCCTGATACAGTTTCAGAACATATTTCGTGTCCTGAAACAAGTCTGTAAATACACTGTCTTTTATCTTACGCTTCGCCTCCGGCTTTCCATTTGCAGCCACCATATTTTTCTCCTTTTCACCTTGCATAGATTCTAAAGCAGTCTGCTATCGATGGGTTCTCACGGCACAGGAATACTTTCTAAGTTTACCATATCTGATTCCTCGTTGCAAGCAGATTCCCGTAGCTTTCCACCGTTTGACTACGGTAACCACGCATCTCAACTGACTGCCCGATCAGTTTCCGAATGACCCGCATCCGGCAATACAACAACCTGCTTTACCTCGCCGTCTTCTCTTATTTTCTTTCTGACGGAAATATAATAGCGCTCTGTCGTTGACTCCAAATCGCCAATATAAGCCGCTATCTCCTTCACCCTGACCCCACGCTCATATTGTCTTGTAGCATCAGTTTCAATCTGCGGGCCTTCTCATTCTTTGTGCTGCCTTCAACAACCACATACTTTTTATCTTCTGCTGCCCGGCTATCACGATTCTTCGCCATTGATCTGCTCTTATTAATCGTGATATACCCCTTAGCGTCGATATCACTGTACCTTAAAGCCAGCATTTCACCACACCGCATACCCGTATAGAGAAGAAACAATCCATATAGCCCCGCTTCATATTTAGGTTTCCCGGTCCTCTCATCAATAGCACGGGCCTCTTTTACAAACGCTCTTTCCTCTTCCGGCGACAATACATCGACATCTGACGCATTCTCTGATTTCTGTCGAAGCTTCTGAATCCTTTTCTTCAATGTCTTCCGAATAGGCGCTACTGGATTGGATGTATATTCACCCCTCATAATGATCCACTCAAATGCAGCGTTTAACACATCAACCACCTTTTCTATCGAAGACGCCGATAATTTCCCAGAACTGATCAACCCTCCGATATGCGTGTCCACATCCGCCACGCTCACGGCCTGGACTTGCATATGTCCAAACGGATAGTTTCCTATATGATTCGCAATCGTACATTCGCGTCTGTCAATGGATTTGGGCTTAAGCTCCTTCTGACTGACTTGATAGTCCAAATGCTTCTGGCACAGATCAACAACCGTCATTCCCGAAGAAACATCGCATTCCTTCTGCTGGCGATGCCACTCATCTTCTTTCTGCTTCATCAGTTTGATGCAGGCGGATTTATTTCCTGCTGTAACCGTCAGAACCTTCCTGTAGCCATTGGTTTTATAACCCACGCTTTTTCTATGGGTTACAGTGCCATCAGGGTTATTCCTAAAACTCCCTTCTCCTTTAGCATTTCGCTTCACTATTATCTCCTCCCTCCTTGCAAAAAACTAGCCAGAGTATTGCCTCCAGCTAGTTTTTGATATAAACATCCGACAACACTAGAGAACAAATGATTTGTATTCGTACTGCTCTATCCATTTTTCCAGCGCGCTGCTGCTAACATAATAACGACCACCTTTTTTATTAATATAAAGCTATGTCAACGGGCACAATGATTTCTCCTAGTATCTCCGCTCTGATCATTTTAAGCGTGCTCGATACCTTGCTACCCGTTACTAAATCTAGTATGTCGCATTCGACAAATTTTTACATAATACGCAAACAAGATTACCTCGGCCTGATTGAGCGCTCTACAATATATCAAAAATGGCATTGTGGACATTATCGCCTAAATAAGCGCATTCCTGATGCGGTAGATACCCCGTACGAAGATATCATAAGAATCCAGTAATGACAGAGGAGGCAACTGAACTATCTTGAACTATCTTCCCTTATTAAAAACGGAATACCTATTGACAAGGCTTATAATGTACGCTATTATGTACACAGAAGGAGGTGCTATCCATGCTCAATACCAGTGCGACCAATTTCCGAAAAAACTTGTTTGCCATGCTGAATACGACCATCAAGTACAATGAACCCATCAACATCTCCACCAAGGACGGCAATGCCGTCGTACTGAGCCAGGAGGACTATGAGGGCCTGATGGCGACAGTGGAACTCTCCGCCGATCCGCAGATGAAGCAGAAGATCCTCGATGGCCTGCACACAAGCCTCGACGACTGTGTGCCGGAGGATGAAGTGGTATGGTGAAGTACAGCATCGTCTATACCAAAACTGCCGTCAAGGATATCCCCAAGCTAAAGGCAGCCCATCTGGATGCCAAGGCAAAGGCTCTTATCGACCTGCTGCGGGAAAACCCTTATCAGACGCCACCCACATATGAAAAGCTGGTCGGTACCCTGAGCGGGGCCTACTCACGGCGCATCAATCTGCAGCACAGGTTGGTGTATGAGGTCTGCGAGACGGAAAAAATGGTCAAGATCATCAGCCTGTGGAGCCATTACGAACGATAGAACATTAAGATAAATACACTGCACTGTGTCCCTACGGGGACGTGCAATACAAAAAACGCGTCACTAACTAAAGATATATAAAGTAAACTTTATCATAATGCTCATGTACGGTAAAGAAGCACGACAAACAAAACTGATACAGGCAGCCGCCCATGCTATTCCGAACAAGAAATACTCCTCACTTCCACATCGGAGGTGAGGAGTTACTCTTTGGTCAGAAAAAAGCGAACCGGAAATGCCAAACATTATTCTTATACTGATCTGCCCAGCTCATAGGCTTCAGTCAGTTCTTTTTTGCCTTCAATATCGCCGGGCTGGGTCACATACCCGCACAATATTTTGCCCAGGCTCTGCCAGCCTATATGTTTTTCCAAATGGTCGTACCAGTGTTCACTCTCCTCGAAACCGGCACCCTCGGCAGCCATAATCAACACGCTTTGCTTTTTGGGATTTCGGTAGCCCTGGTCACATTCAGCAATAGCGAACAGACGATCAAAAGCGTTTTTGAGGAACCCGGATATGAACCAGTAATACAGCGGAGAAGCCAGTACAACCACGTCTGCCTCCCGGTATGCAGGATAAATCTGCTCCATATCATCTCGTTGAGAGCATGGGTGTGCGGCATCTTTACCGCCTTTCCAGCAGCCAATACAACCGTTAATTTTCATAGCGGAAAGGTGAAATTCTGTGACTTGATTGCCGGCTTCTTCTGCGCCTTTCGTAAATGCTGCTGTCAAAGCGGAAGTGTTGCCGTGCTTGCGAGGACTTCCGTTTAATATAATGATTTTCTTGTTCATGTTTCCCCCCATTAGATTGCATCAGCCAGAGCAGCCGCCTTTTTACATCCATCGGTCTTGTCGACGTCACCGACATTCAGCACTCCGGGAATAAGGACTTCGCCCACCATCTTCCATTTATTCAAAGCGCACATACGCTCCATCGGAATGCGGACGCCGTCCATAACAGACATATCATCTTCCTCACAGCAGGTGATAAGCGCACATTCTTTGCCGGAAATATCCTTGCCGCCCACCACCAGAGAGTAAATGCGGTCAATGACACCTTTAATCTGCGCCGGAATGGAATACCAATAAACGGGCGTGGTGAAAACAATAGCGTCGGCTTCCAGAATAGCCGGAGCGATCCCGTTAAAGTCATCGTCAAAGGAACAGGCTTTTCCAGTGGAATAGCAGGTTTCACAGGCGTGGCAGCCTCCTACTTTTTTGAACGCCGCGTCAAATCGGGTGACCGTGTGTCCCTTTGCTTCCGCTGCTTTGATAAAAGCGTTGATCATGGCAAAACTGTTTCCGTTCTTGCGGGGGCTGCCGGTAATGACAACAATTTTTTTACTCATGATTGTTACCTCCAGTTTCTGCGGGATTGACTTTTCTCCCGTCTTGTACTATATTTTTACCATAAATTCATTAAAAAGCAAGTACGCACATTGGGGTGCGATACTTACCAAAAGGAAAGTGTGAAAATATGAGTATTGATTGTATTCAGAATGCAAAATTAGAGGACACCGGCTTTCATTACACGATGTCCCTGATACAGGGGAAATACAAAATGTTTATTCTCTATGCTCTGGCGTGGTTCGGGGTTGTGCGCTTCAATGAGATGAAAAAATTTATCGGCAGTATCTCCTATAAAACTCTCAGTTCTACGCTTAAGGAATTGGAAACGGATGATTTAGTTCACCGTGAGGAATACCCTCAGATCCCGCCGAAGGTTGAATACAGCTTGACAGAACGGGGAAAATCTTTGATGCCGATTCTGGATCAGATGTGTACCTGGGGAGAGGAACACCGTTCGGTAAACGGATGACATCACTGTATCGCCTGTAACAACAATGCGCCTGCCTCCGTCAGACGCGGAGCCAGGCGCAGCAACATCGTTCCCCGTAATCGGCTACTCCATCATATCCAGAACCCACTGGGGCGCCAGTTGGGGCAGCTCTCCGCCCTCGGCTCTCGCTTTGCGGTAGGCGGCGATGGTCTCCTCCCGCTTATCCTCATAAGCTTTCTTCTTCTCCGCCTCGGCCAGCACCGTCTCGATATATTCCACCGGAATCACGCAGACGCCGTCGGAATCTCCCACCACCAGGTCGCCGGGATTCACTCTCACGCCGCCGCACATGATCGGCGTGTTGATATTACCCTCATTCTTCTTAATGGGGCCCCGTGGCATAAAACCCCTGGAATATACAGGGAATCCCAGTTCAATATTGCCGTCACGGTCACGGGTACAGCCGTCGATGACCATTCCCTCAAACCCTACTGCCTGACAGGCGCCCATGATCAGATCACCGAAATAGGCCCGGCCCTCGTAACCTTTTCCGTCGATCACCATCACATAGCCGTCCGCCTTAAAGCTGCAGCTTGCCATATGGATCGGGAAATTGTCTCCATTGTCCGTCTCCACCGTAAGGGCGGTTCCCACCACGGTCATCCCCCGTTCCACCGCATTGATATGCATATCCATACAGCCTCCGCCCGGAATCTCGATCCCCGCGACCTTGACGCCATCCAGAAGCAGCGGAACATTCAGTTTTTTCGCTCTCTCTATAACCTCCTGGGGCAGGAGGGGCGCACACGGATTTATCATACTCTTACTTCTCCTTTCTTGCCCGTGGAAAATCTGACAAAGACCAGAACAGTCAGTCAAACAGGCACTTGGCCATGAACGCGACGCCGATCATCGCCGTGCAGGTACTGACCGCCACAACCGCCGTAAATCCAAAAGTATTCGCAGCTGTATTATAACACAGAGGATCCGTGTTCTGATTCATCAGGAACCAATCCTCTAAACAGTGTCCTGGGCCCTTCTGCGGTTCAGGATTATAAAGTAGGTCAGGTTAAGCACGATGCCGAAAACCGTCGCGCACGGCGCGGCCAGACCGATCATCGTAAGGCTGGCGCCAGACCGAATGCTCATGATATACGACATGGGCAGGCGCACGATAAATGTCTGCGCAAGCCCCTGCAGCATAACGAAAAGCGTCTTCTGATGGCCGTTGAAATATCCTAGTTAAACTGCTCTCTGTCAAGTTCCACTAATAGTTTCTGCCGTGACACATCAACCGTAGGGGGCAATACATCATCAAAAAAATTAATTGAAAAAACAGGAAAAAATCCGGTTTCCTCTTAATTTTCCTGCCTTCTCAGCAATTTCAAATTGACCTATGAATTGACCTATCTTTGCTCATTTTGCCATCTTTTCCCGGATTTTCCAGGAGGCCATCATCTCTTGACCTCTCCGCTGAAATCGTAGTCCAAACGACCTTCACAGCCGAAAAATCCAGTATTTAAGCCATTTCCCGGGCATAAAAAGACCCCGGAAGATCATCTCCTCCGGGGTCCATATACTGGGCTACAAGGATTCGAACCTTGAAAATGACGGAGTCAGAGTCCGTTGCCTTACCATTTGGCGATAGCCCATCAAACTGCTGTCGATATCTCTCACAGCGACAAAAGAGATTATACATCAAGAACCGGAACTCGTCAAGTAGTTTTTTTAATTATTGCCGCAAATGTTTCCTAACGTGAAGTGAAAAGTTAACTTCCACTTCTAAGGGGTCCAAGTAGAAATTAGTCTTTCTCCAACCTCCACTTGAAATC
>CANQGA010000164.1 GCA_947600145.1 uncultured Lachnospiraceae bacterium
TTAAGTTTAACACAGAAATGCGCAGTTTGTCACTATACATTTTGTGGCTTTTTACGTTCATCAGCCGGTAGGTCGCGGTGACGGAAAACTCCGTAAATATAAGTATTTCCTGCGCGCGGGACGTCGGCGGCCCGGACAGGATAAAGCAGTAGTGGGATCCGCCGGTGAATATGCCGGACATGATACCAGATCGTAAAGCGTAAGGCGGACGGAGAATGCCCGCCGACAAAGCTATCTTAACACAGAAACGTAAAGAAAACAAGCGCATGCTGAAGGATTTCCGCGATGCCGCGGCAATGGATCAGGACAGGGGAGGGTACAATGATGGCAGGCCAATTGCTGAAGGAAGCCAGGTTATTTGAAGAAAATGAAGATAAAAGGATCCGGCAAAAAGACCGTCCGGCGTTTCATCTGTCCTCGCGCGCCGGCTGGATGAATGACCCTAATGGTTTTTCTTATTACGGCGGAAAATATCACCTGTTCTACCAGTATCATCCGTTTGAGAAGCGCCACGGTCTCATGTACTGGGCGCACGCGGTGAGTGATGACCTCCTGCACTGGGAGTATCTTCCGGCAGCGCTGGCGCCGGACGAGGAATATGACAGGGCCGGCTGTTTCTCGGGAAGCGCTGTGGAAATGCCGGACGGAAGGCATCTTCTGATGTATACCGGCGTGCAGGCGGTTATGGATGAAGGCGGAATGCCGCGGGTGCTGCAGACGCAGTGCCTGGCTGTGGGCGACGGCGTGGATTATGAGAAATATGAAGGCAATCCGGTGCTGGATGGCGGCGATCTGCCGGAGGACGCGAGCTGTTGTGATTTCAGGGATCCGAAGATCTGGCGGAAGCCGGACGGTACATACCGCAGCGTGGTGGGAAACCGCCCGGGGGACGGCAGCGGACAGATCCTTTTGTTTATGAGTCCCGACGGATTTCACTGGTCTTTCCAGAAAGTGTTTGCCCGCAACAGGAACCGTTTCGGCAGGATGTGGGAGTGCCCGGACTTTTTTGAGCTGGATGGGAAGGGCGTGCTTCTGGTCAGTCCGCAGCAGATGTTCCCGGGGTGCGAATATAGCGGGACGCTGTGCCTGATCGGCGCGTATGATCTGGCGACGGATGATTTTGCTGAGGAAAATGACCAGGCTGTCGACTGCGGGCTGGATTTTTACGCGCCGCAGACCGCGCTGCTTCCGGACGGCAGGCGGGTGATGATCGGATGGATGCAGAGTTGGGAGACATGCGGCGGGCATCGCGGCGATCTGGATTGGTTCGGGCAGATGACTCTGCCCAGGGAGCTTTCCGTCAGAAACGGAAGACTGTGTCAGAAGCCGGTTCGGGAGCTTGAGAAGCTGCGGCGCGGCAGGACGGAATACCGTGACGTGGTTTTTGACGGCGAATTAAATCTGGCCGGGATCCGGGGCAGGAAAACCGATATGGAGCTGGAGATCGCCCCGGCGGATGGAGAGAAGGCGTATCGGGAGTTTGCGGTGCGTTTTGCCGCGAATGAGATGTGCCGGACCTCTGTGAGCTTTCGGCCGGAGGGTTCTGTCCTGAAAGTGGACCGCGGGTATCCCGGCTCCGGGAAAATGGTCGTTCATCAGCGGTGCTGCCGCGTAAACAGTGATAATGGAAAACTGAAACTGAGGATCGTGCTGGACTGGTACAGCGTGGAAGTGTTCGTAAACGATGGAGAGCAGGCGCTCACGGCCGTGTTTTACACAGACCGGTCGGCAGACGGGATTTCTTTTTTCGCGGACGGGACTGTGAAGATGAACGTGGTAAAATATGAACTGGCGGAGTAAACCGCTATAACCAAAAAGGAGATTAGACCAGTATGTATTACAGAGCGGAAGGAAACGCGGTGTGCGCCGATGTGATCCCCTATTATGAGAACGGCAGGTTTTATCTGTTTTACCTGAAGGATTTCCGTGACGCCGCGGCTCATGGGGAGGGATGTCCGTGGTGCCTGCTCACGACGGAGGACCTGGTTCACTATGAGGAGCACGGGGAAGTGATCTGCCGGGGGACGGCGGAGGAACAGGACCTGTATGTATTTACAGGCAGCTGCATCCGGCGCGGAGACGAGTATTTCATCTTTTATACGGGTCATAATCCGCATATGCGCGAGCGGGGACTGCCCGTGCAGAAAATTCTTCGGGCGAAAAGCCGGGATCTGCTGCACTGGGAGAAGGACAAAGAGTTTGTGCTGGAGGCGCCGGAGTGGCTGGAGCTCCATGATTTCCGGGATCCGTATGTCTATTTTGATGAAGAAAAGCAGAAATACGGAATGCTTCTGGCCGTCCGGTCGAAATGTGACGGCCCCGCGGCGTCAAAGGGCGCCACGCTGGCGCTTTATTCGGATGATCTGTACCATTGGTCGCCGGACAGGAAGCTGTTCTATGCGCCGGCCGCATTTTATACCCATGAGTGTCCCGACCTGTTTTACATGGGCGGGTGGTGGTACCTGATCTTCAGCGAATTTACGGATAAATCTGTTACGACGTACCGGATGGCCAGGAGTATCGGCGGACCATGGATCACGCCGAAGGTCAATACATTTGACGGACACGCTTTTTACGCGGCTAAGACGGCGTCGGACGGAAAGAGGCGCTTCCTGTTCGGATGGAACTGCCTTAAGAGAAATGAAGACGACGATCAGCCGTGGATATGGGGAGGTACGATCATTCCTCATGAACTGGCGCAGGATGGCGACGGGACGCTGTATGTGAAATGCCCGAAGGAGATCCAAAGCGCGTATCATGTGCCGGTCCCGGAAGAAGACGGCAGCGAGATGAATCTGGTGGAAAGACTGGGCGGCGGCTGGCGTGTGGGCGGCAACGGGGGCAAAGGGATCAAGGCGGCGGGCAGAATGCCGTTGAACTGTAAAATTGAGATGGATGTGACGGTTTATGATGATATTGGGGATTTCGGTCTTCTGCTTCGGGCCGATGAGAATCTGGACCAGTATTATGCGGTTCGGTTTGAACCGAAAATGAACCGGCTGGCGCTCGATAAGGTTCCGCGTAAGGACGACAAGGTGCATGTGCAGGTGGATGTGGAACGGTACTGTCCCATGGAACCCGGGGTCATGCACAAACTGCTTCTGATCGTGGAAGGCAGCGTCCTGGAATGTTATGTGGACGACAGAGTGGCAATGAGCGCCCGGATGTTTAACCGTCCGGAAGGGAGCCTGGCGCTGTATGCGCAGCATATGACGGCGGATTTCCGAAATATCAGCATTATGACAGTATGATAAGATACGGGCAGGGCGTCGCTGGCACCCTGCCTGTATGGAAATAAAACGACAAAAAGAGCGCCGGCCGCGAAAATGTTTACCACACCTTCCACGGCATGTCGCCGCGGCGGCACATCTCGTCCAGCTTCTTCTTCTCCCGCTGGGTGTCCATGCACTGCCAGAAACCGGTGTGCTGGTAGGCCTTTACCTGGCCCAGCTCCGCCAGATGTCTGAGCAGGTCATAGTCCATCTGGGCGTCGCCTTCGATATAGTCGAAGATGCCCGGCTCCATGACCATGAAGCCGCCGTTGATCAGCGCGGCGTCCTCGTCCTTCTTCTCGCGGAAGGCCATCACATCGCCGTCCGCGTTCACGTTCAGGACGCCTTTGGTCTGCGCCAGGGTAGCGGTGGTAATGGTGGCCAGCTTTCCGTGGGAGCGGTGGAACTGCTCCAGGGCGGGAATATCCACGTCGGCAACCGCGTCGCCGTAGGTTACCATGAAGGTTTCATCGCCTATATACTTGCGGACGCGGGCCAGACGGCCCGCGGTACCGGTCATCAGGCCGGTATCGGCCAGGGTCACGGACCAGGGATCCACGGCTGTCTCGTGGATGACGGTCTTATTCTCCCGCATGTCAAAGGTTACATCGTAGTTGTTGGCGATGTAATTGGCGAAAAACTGTTTGACGATCTCCTGTTTATATCCAAGGCAGATGATGAAGTCGTTGTAGCCGTAATGGGAATAGATCTTCATGATGTGCCACAGGATCGGCTTGCCGCCGATCTCGATCATCGGCTTCGGCAGCAGATGGCTCTCCTCGCTGATGCGGGAGCCCAGGCCGCCGGCCCAGATTACTACTTTCACTGATTCTCCCTCCGTAGGCTTGTATGCCGCAGGTTATCCGCGGCGTGAAACGATCATTACTATTATACTTCCGTAAGACAGATCTGTAAACCTGTTTTTCGGCGGAGTCCGTTTTCCGGCGTTATCTGTTTTCCGGCGGTATCCGTTTTCGGGGCGCCCGTTTCCGGGCGCTTTCCACTGCGTCCGTTTTCGGGCGCTTTCCGGGCGTCCGGCGGGTTCGCGGGGAGAATATCGATTTGTCAGATGTCTTTTAACAGTACAGGTTTATAGGTTACATTGATCTTTCCGTTAGATGTATCCAGGACGACCTTTCGGTTTCCGCCGCCCGAACTGTAGGACTTGCCCCGTTTCTCGCCGTTGATGTAGATTGCGGCGTTGGAGGTGTCCGCGCTTACGCGGTAGTCTGATTCGCTTCCTTCCAGCTCCGCCGTGATCGACGCGTTGCTGGTATCGGCCTTCAGTTCCTCGGTGAATCGGCACCCGCTTACGGTGATGCTGCCGTTGCTGGTATCGGCGATGAGATCCGCGCACTTCAGCGAGCGGAAATGAATACTGCCGTTGCTGGTGTCCGCGTGGATCTTCTCCGCGTCACGAATACCGCTTACATTGACTGCGGAATTGCTGGTATCGATCTTAAGTTTACTGCGGATCGCGGCAGGACAGTCGGATGTGACCGGGGCGTTGGAGGAATGCAGTTCGATGCGGTCGTATTCCTTTGCGGGGAGGTACAGCTTTACATACTGGTTTCCCTGCTGATTCCTGTGGGAAATGGCCCTGCCGCTGATCCGGACGGTGAAGACGCCATGTTCCATGCCGGCCTGCGCGGTCTCGCCTTCATTTAACAGCAGATACACGTCTGCGCCGTATCTGCCGTCGGCTGATTCTTTCATGGAAATGGGGCAGTTGCGGACGCGGACGTAAACGCTGCGGAAAGGTTCCAGATCCATTTCCCGAAAACGGTAGGCGGAATTCTTCTGTGCGGTTCCGCGCCCTTTGAGAAAGCCGGGCAGGGAAGGGAACAGAGGCCGGGGTGCGCCCGGGACGTCGGTCCGGGTCTGGCCAAGGGCTTCCGCCGCCTGCGCGGCCAGGACCGACGGATCTCCCAGCTCCTCGATGACCGCGTCTTCGCGCTCCGGGCCCGCGTCCTCGAAATATTCTGTGTAATACTGCATGATCTCGGCGGCTCCCTCCGCGGAAAGGCCGTTCAGGTTTTCTCTGAGTTTCTGTAAATACTGTTCTTTGTTCATGATATGCCTGCTCCTTGTAATTATAGATTTGTCGTGGTTACGGGATGCGCCGGTACGGAACCGGCCGAGGCGGTCTGCGCCGCGCCCAGCAGCAGATCCATCTTCTTCTTATATTCTTCCCAGTCGCTTCGGTATCCGGCCAGCTTCCGCCGGCCGTCGCCGGTGATCGAGTAATATCGCCGGTTGCGGCCGTTAAACGGCTGGTCGTAGGTCGTAAGACACCCGTCCTTCTGCAGCCTGCGCAGCACCGGATACAGGCTGTTCTCCGAGATATCGATCACGCTCTTGATATACACCGTCAGCTCGTAGCCGTATACGTCCCGGCTGTCCAGCACGGCCAGCACGCAGGCGTCAAGCATGGCGGCTCCGGTTTGAAATGCCATGGGCATCCTCCTTTGGCTTTTAAGCATTTAGAGATATTAATGAATTATCAATATTATATAACGAATAATATTAATTGTCAATGGGTATGATGAGAGTTTCCTGGAGGGATGCGTGGGGGTACGCGGGACAGCCTGGGGGCGCGGCACATCCCGGGCGCTCATGGCTCCGAAGGGAAGTCCTTCTAAACCGAAAAAACGGGCCGTTTCAGGGCAACGTCAAATTCGTGAGAAATCCTGAAAGGATTTCTCACTCAGATTGACGCTGCGCCCCTGACTTGAAGTCAGGGGCGCAGACCCCGAAACGGCCCGTTTTTCCGTCAAGAAGGACTAACCCCTCTCCGCAAATCGCGTCCGGGATGTGCCGCGCCCCCTGGCTGTCCCGCTGCGCTGCCGCTGGCGGGATGGAAACAACTGGTTTTCTGTTATATGCAGTGTATCGTACTGATTCCCTCGCTCATGGAAAAAACAGCGCAGGAGGCCCGCGCGTATCTTCCACGACTAAGCGCATATTTTCCCCTGAACTTTCACCGCATCATGCGTATCGATTTGCCGGCAAACCAGCCCCCAACACATAGTTTAGAAAAAAAACAGTCAATTCGTTACAATTCGCTTGTAAAATCCGCGATTATTTAGTAGAATAATTTCATAGGCTAATTTGACAGGAGGTACAAGCTATGAATGTGTACAGCACCAAGCAGATCCGCAATGTGGCGATGCTGGGCCACGGCGGCGCGGGCAAGACCACATTGGTTGAGGCGATGGCCCTGGTGACGGGGATCACCAAGCGCATGGGCAGTGTAGTAGATGGAACGACGATCAGCGATTATGATAAGGAAGAGATCAAGAGGCA
>CANQGA010000165.1 GCA_947600145.1 uncultured Lachnospiraceae bacterium
ATTTGGACAGATTGCGGATGGTCAGTACATCCTCGCCGCTTACGGTGTCCGGCTCCAGCCGCAGGTTCATCTCATCGTTGATTTCCGCCGGTCTGTCCAGCACGTCGATCCTGGAGAGCATTTTTTCGCGGCTCTCGGCGCGCTTGATGGACTTCTCCCGGTTGAAGGAACGGAGCTTCCGGATGACATCTTCCTGGCGGCGGATCTCCTGCTGCTGGTTCAGATAGGCCTTCATCTGTGCCTCGCGGACCAGGGCCTTCTTCTGGCTGTAGGCAGTGTAATTGCCAAGGTAGACGCTTCCGCGTCCATTTTCCAGCTCGATGATCTTCGTGGCGATCTTGTCCAGGAAATACCGGTCGTGGGCCACGATGATGACCGCTCCTTTGTAGTTCAGCAGGTAATTTTCAAGCCAGGCGATGCTGCTCATGTCCAGATGGTTGGTGGGCTCGTCCAGAAGAATGATGTCGGGCCGGGAGAGCAGGAGCTTGCCCAGGGAGACGCGGGTCTTCTGGCCTCCGCTCAAGGTGGAGATCTCCCGCGGGAAATCCTCCTCGGTAAATCCGAGGCCTTTCAGCACGCCCACGATCTCGCTGCGGTAACTATAACCTTCCGCAAGCTCAAACTCATGGGTTAAGCGGGTATAGGTTTCAAGCATCTGCGCAAGCTCTTCGCCGGTCACATGCTTCATCTGCTGCTCCAGGCTGCGGATCCGTTCTTCCATCTCGATGACGGGCCGCTTTACCTCAAGAAGTTCATCGTAGATGCTCCGATGGCTGGTCAGGTCCTGGTGCTGGGCCAGATAGCCCAGGGTCTTGCCTTTGGCAAGCACGGCCTGCCCCGAATCCGGCTCCATCTCCCCGACGATGATGCGCAGGAGCGTGGTCTTGCCGGCGCCGTTGATGCCGACGATGGCGGCCTTCTCGTAGTCTTCTATATGAAATGAAATGTCGTCCAGTACCACATCGGCCGCAAATGCTTTGGAGATGTGGCTGCATGAGAGGATCATAGCGGTCTCCTTGTGGGGGAAAAATCAGTTGGTGCGCGTGCAGGCTCGTACAAGCAAGCTTGCGTCACCTGTTCGTAAGCAAAGAAGCGCACTGCAGCATGGGTATAGTATAATATGAACCCCGGAAATTTTCAATCCCGTAAATTCCGCGGTTTTCCCGGCTGCCGTTTTTGTGAAAAAATACCTTTGACGAAAGGCAGGATTTCGGGTAAAATAAATACAGAATCAGCGTGTGGCACTCTGTGCGTAAGTCCGGCAGATACCGCGCGCTGTTTTTATTTTATTGTGTCAGGGTACAGGAACGCCGCTGCCGGCGGCATACGGCGGACATCCGGCGGCGATTCCTTTATTGCGGAAATAGAGCAGGAGGTATGGCTTATGTATCAGGTTGGCGAGAAAATCATTTACGGCACCACGGGCGTGTGCGAGATCAGAGCGATCGGCCCGCTGAACATGGAGGCGGCCCGGAAGGGAGTTGACTATTATACCCTGGTTCCGGTGTACCAGGACGGAATCATTTTCGCGCCTGTTGACACAGCGGTGCCGATCCGGCCGGTCCTGACGGAGCAGCAGGCCCTTTCGCTGATCCGGAAGATCCCGGCGATCGAGGAAAATGTTTTCGAGAACAATAATCCCCGCCTTCTCAACGAACACTATCAGATCTATTTAAAGAGCGGGGACTGTACGGATCTGATCCGGCTGATCCGCGCCATATACGCGAAAGGGCGCAGGGCGGCGCAGCGCGGAAAGCACCTCGGGCAGGTGGACCGGAGCAGCATGGAGCGCGCCGAGAAGCTGCTGCACAGTGAGCTGGCCTGCGCGCTTGGGATCCGGCCGGACGAGGTCAGCGGCTTTATCGCGAGGACGCTGGAGGGATGATCCGCGGCGGTTCCGGAATGATGAATACCTGTATTTCCGCGCGGGCAGAGCGACGGCGACGCTCTGTCTCTGTTACTCATGGATCAGGTTTTTGACCGTTTCAAGCAGGCTGATGATCTGGTATTTCACCAGAAACGCCAGATCGCCGTATTCGGGATAGTTGTTTTTTAATATTTCCGTCAGAGGCAGGACATAATTCTCCGTTTCCTGAATATACTCGATCATCCGCCTGCGTGTGAAACTCCCGGCCATCGTGGATACATTGTTGCATCGGTCGATGATCTTAACGACGCAGGCCTTCCCGTTTTTCGCGATCCTTTCGTAATATTCCTTTTTCGCCTGCTCCCAGGTCTCTCCGTCCGGCACCCGGAAACTGACGAGGCGGACGATTTCCTTCACCTCGCTGCCAAACGGGATGTTTGCTGTTTCCACTCCGGTGTCTTCCACGACGTCATGCAGAAGGATCGCCGCGAGGAGAGAGTCGTCGCGGATCCCGAACGCATGCGCCTGGCAGGCCATCAGAAGAGGATGGTTTATATACGGAACCTTTTCCGGGGCGTATTTCCCCGATCTGCGGAACTGCCCCGCGTGGCGCTCGCTGATATAGCGGAGCGCCCGGCAGGTCTCCGGAAGGCCCTCTGCCAGGGCGAAATCCTGCATCCGGAAGTACATATTGTCTTCCCGGAACAGCCGGGCGCGGATATTCAGATCGTCTTCCCGCTCCTCAGACCGGCGCGGACAGCCGTTTGTTTCCGGCGGGAACTGTTCTTTTTCTCTATCGTTTTTGTTTGGGGATCCTTCGCGTATTTTTGTCATAGCGCTTACCTTTCTCATGGTTTGCCGGGGCTTTATTTCCGGGCCTTCTCAGCCCGGCGGCCGCGGAACATGGATCTGTCAGAATCATATCCCGAAATTGACTGAAAGTAAATATCAAAGAAAAAATTTGAAAAAAGTACTTGACAAACGCTGCGAGTTAGCGTATGATAACGCTGAAAATGATAATCAATTTCAAATCAGAAAGGAAATGAGATTATGCCGTTAGCGATGGTCATGGCAGGCGAGACGAGGACGATCCGCGAGTTTACGGGGAATGAAGAGATGAAAAGGCATCTGCAGGATCTCGGCTTCACCAGGGGCGAGAAGGTGCGCGTCATGGGTGAGAATCCCAGCGGGCTGATCCTGATGGTGAAGGGCGTAAAGCTGGCGCTGAACCGCGGACTTGCCAACCGGATCATGGTGGAGGACTGACGGCCGCCGGATCGTGGTGGGAGAGATCGGCGTCCGGCAGCAAAAAGATCGCGGCCGGCGGAGCGCGGCGGAAGACGGCTTCCGATCCGCCCGGCGGCAGGGGGCGCGAAGGTATGAGAGCGGACATATTATCATCGGAAGGAGAATAAACGTATGACACTCAGAGAATTAAAGCCCGGACAGCAGGGCAGAGTGACTTCGGTCGGCACTTCCGGCAGTATGAAGCGCCGGATCATGGACATGGGCGTGACGCCCGGCGTCGAGATCAAAGTGATCAAGGTAGCGCCTCTCGGCGACCCGATCGAGGTGAATGTGCGGGGATATGAGCTGAGCCTGCGGAAGGATGAGGCGGCCCAGATCGTGGTAGAAGCGTAGCCGGTTTTATGCGGATGCGGCTGGTTTATAGGGCGGAAAACCTGCCCATTTTTTAGGAACGATGGTTAGCAGTTCCTAACCCAAGCCTTTGATCCGGAACCGGACATCAGAACAGAAAAAGAGGAGAGAAAAGTCATGAGCATCACCATCGCCCTCGCGGGCAACCCAAACTGTGGCAAGACCACATTATTCAACGAGATCACAGGCGCCAGACAGCACGTCGGCAACTGGCCCGGCGTCACCGTCGAGAAGAAGGACGGCGTTTACCGGAAGGATAAAAACGTGACGATCCTGGATCTTCCGGGCACCTATTCCCTGTCGCCGTATTCCGCGGAGGAGATCATCGCCAGGGACTGCATCGTGAAGGAGCGTCCCGACGCGGTCATCAACATCGTGGACGGCACCAGCATCGAGCGCAACCTGTACCTGACGCTGCAGGTGATAGAGACGAGAATACCGACGGTCGTCGCCATGAATATGATGGATGAGGTGGAGAGCCGGGGCGATAAGATCGACTGCGCGAAGCTTTCGAAGACCCTTGGCGTGCCGGTAGTTCCCATTGTGGCGAGAAACGGCAAGGGACTGGACGAGCTGATGAAGGCGGCCATCGCCGTGGCGAACGGAAAGCAGAAACCGAATCAGCTTGCTGTGTTCGACCGCAGCCTGACCGACGCGATCCACGCGGTGGCGGACGTGCTGGGCGACGCCGGAGACGACGAGAACCAGTGGAAGGCCATCAAGCTGGTGGAGAACGACGAGATCATTGCCGCCACAGTTCCGGCCGCGAAGAGATCCGCGGTGGAAGCGCTGGTGCAGGCAGCCAATAAAGACGCCGGCGGCGACGCCGAGGCGAAGATCGCCGACTGCCGCTACCAGTACATATCGAAGCTGGTGAAGGAATGCGTGAAAAGGAGCGTGAAGGGCAGCAAGGAGACCAGATCCGACAAGCTGGATAAGATCCTGACCAACCGGATCCTGGCGCTGCCGATCTTCGCGGTGATCATGTACATCCTGTTCGCCTGCACGTTCAGCGAGAATTTCCTGTTCATTCCGGGACTTCCCAGCCCCGGCGTGTGGCTGGCCGGCATCGTGGAGACGGTCTGGGGCATCCTGCAGGACGCTGTGGTCGGTCTCGCGGAGGGCATCGGCGCCTCCGACTGGGCCGTGGGCCTGGTCAGCAGCTGCCTGGACGGTATCGGGGCCGTGGCCGGCTTCCTGCCGCTGGTGCTTGTATTGTTCCTGCTGATGTCTTTTTTGGAGGACAGCGGCTATATGGCCCGCGTTGCCTTTGTCATGGACCGGATCTTCCGCCATTTCGGCTTGAGCGGCCGCTCCTTTATCCCGATGCTGATGGGCTTCGGCTGCTCGGTTCCCGCGCTGATGGCATCCAGGACCCTGGAGAGCGATAAGGACCGCAAGATCACGATGATGATCACGCCGTTCATGTCCTGCGGCGCCAAGCTGCCGATCTACCTGATGTTCGCGACCACGCTGTTCGTGGACAGCAACCAGACGCTGGTGGTATTTTCCATCTACATGCTTGGCATCGTCGTCGCCATCATCGGGGCGCTTCTGTTAAATAAATTCGCCTTCAAGGCTGAGACGTCCAACTTCATCATGGAGCTGCCCCAGTACCGGATCCCGACGCTCCGCAGCGTCCTGATCCACGCCTGGGAGAAGGTGAAGGGCTTCGCCGTCAAGGCCGGTACCGTGATCTTCGCGTCCACCGTGCTGATCTGGTTTTTGTCAAGCTTCAATCTGGGCGGTATGTGCGATATGGAGGAGAGCTTCCTGGCTTCCTTCGGCAACGCGATCAAATGGATCTTCGCGCCGCTTGGATGGGCTGACTGGAGAGCCAGCGTGGGCGTGGTCACCGGCTGGATCGCCAAGGAAAATATCGTCGCCACCTTCGGGCAGCTGTTCGGCGGCGTCAGCGACGAGGTCGTGGAGGCCGTCATGGCCGGAGAGGAGGCCCTCCCCGCCATCGGCGAAGTATTTACCAAGGTGAGCGCTTATTCTTACATGGCGTTCAACCTGCTGTGCATGCCGTGCTTCGCGGCAGTCGGCGCGATCCGTCGCGAGATGGGTTCCTGGAAATGGACCCTGCGGGCGGTGGCGTTCCAGATGTGCACCGCGTATGTGGTGGCGCTTCTGATCAATGTGATCGGGAACCTTCTGTTCTGATCGTCGTCCGCCGTCCGGACAGCCTGGGCAGACTGTCCGGACGGCGGGCTGACCCGGCTTTCATCCTATACTTGCCATAGTGAATACCTTACATGTGCCGGAGACCGGCGGGCGGTGAAGAACCGTTCCGCCGGTCTTTGGCGTGCCCCCATCCGGAGCCGGAGCAGACCTCGGCGGACCGATATTCAGAACAAAATGGTCATGATTGATAAAAAATGGCAGCCTTTTCACGCGAATATGAACATTTTGACGCTCGCAGAACATTTTGTCAATTGAAAATGCAGATCACAGGATTATATACTGAATTTATCGCGATGAAGTACAGATATATCTGATTGCATTGAGACAGACCGGCTGTATCGGGCCGGTTTTGAGGCTGTAAAGGCAGAAAGGAGGGACGAATGGATGGTGAAGGCGGGACTGGTCAGAGGATTGTACGCGATGTTGGCGTTCCCGCTGGTCTTTAGCCTTTGGGGCTGCAGAAAAAGCGGCGTAACGGAGGCGGCCGGGCAGTCCGTGGAGAAAGAGACCCAGGAAAAAACAGAGTCTCGGGAAGAATCTCTGCCGGAACAATCGGCAGAAACCACCGCCGGGTTCAAGACATGGGAGACGTCTGCGGCCGAATCGCAGCCGCCGGTTCCGGCGGAGAGCGGCGCGGAGGCTTCGGATATGCCGAAGCAGATACCTGAAACGCTGAGCGAGGGAGCGGATATCCGGGTGATTTCATTTAATATTCTGGTGGAAGGTTCCGGTATCTCCCTGGACGGGCGGGCCGAAGGGGCCATAGAGACGATTCTTAAGTACCGCCCGGACGTGATCGGCCTGCAGGAAGTGGACAAGGGATGGTATGACCGTCTGCAGCCAGG
>CANQGA010000166.1 GCA_947600145.1 uncultured Lachnospiraceae bacterium
CCACAACGTGAGGAGTATTTCATGGATTCGGGCTATTACAAGTTCTATGAAGCCTACCATCTTCTGAAATTTGCCAATGAGAAGCAGATTCTGGAGAAAGCCTACAATGAATATCTGGAGTTGAAAAAGAATAATCTTTGGGGTTCCAAGAAATACTTTTAGAAGCGCGTACAGAGGACATTCCAGACGGAATGTCCTCTGCTTCGTTTCATGCAGGCGGGGCGCCGGTGACGCCCTGCACGTATTAATTTATTTGTCGTCCTGCTTCAGATACAGATGTCTCGGAAGACCGTTCACCATTACGCACGGATAGTCGCCCTGGATCAGCGGGCTCACATAGTCGATGAAATCCTCGGTCACATAGGTTCCTTCCTTGTTGATCCACTCACGCGGTACCAGTTTCTCATCGTTGGCGATCCTGTGGACGTCGTACACGCCGGCAGCGGTCTGGTACGGATCGTTGGACACGCGGTCGATGACGACCATCATGCCGGAATCGCCCTCGTCGGCTGCCTTCACAGCGGCGCCGCCGACCATGAACGCTTCATTGATGTCGGTGCGGGAGGCCAGGTGGGAGGCGCTTCTCTGCAGGGTGGAGAACTCTACGGCGCGGGTCTTGCAGCCGATGGTGTGGGCTACAAGGTTGGCCAGATAGGTGGCGGAGCCGGTCAGCTGCTTATGGCCGAAGGCGTCCACATAATCGGAACCGCCGCCGGCTTCGCTGACATAGGTGCCGTCTTTCAGCTTGATGCCTTCGGAGATAGCCACGAACACGGTAGATTTCTTCGCCAGAAGGGATTTCACCTTCTCCAGGAACTTGTCGATATCGAACGGAACCTCCGGCAGGTAGATCAGGTCTACGCCTTCGCAGTCCTCGCCTTTGGCCAGGGCGGCGGCGCCGGTAAGCCAGCCCGCGTTGCGGCCCATGATCTCGATGATGGTGACCTGCTCCTTCTTGTAGGAGAAGCCGTTGCCGTCGCGGATGATCTCCTTGGTGGAGGTGGCGATGTATTTGGCGGCGCTGCCGTAGCCGGGCGTGTGGTCGGTCAGGGCCAGGTCGTTGTCGATGGTCTTCGGAACTCCGACAAACTTCTGGCTCGCGCCGGTCAGCATCGCGTAATCAGACAGCTTCTTGATCGTGTCCATGGAATCGTTGCCGCCGATATAGATAAAGCACTCGATATCCAGCTTGTCCAGGATCTCAAAGATTTTCTTGTAAATCTCCTGATCCTCGTGGATCGCCGGCAGTTTGTAGCGGCAGGTGCCCAGGAACGCGGACGGGGTGCGCTTTAAGATCTCGACGTCCAGCTCATTCTTGATATAGTTGGACAGATCCACATACTTCTCATCCAGAAGTCCCTGGATGCCGTTGCGCATGCCGTAAACTTTCTTCGCGCCGCGGTCGATGGCGGTGCGGAATACGCCTGCGAGGCTGGAGTTGATGACGGCCGTGGGGCCGCCGGACTGGCCTACGATGACATTACCATGCATAATCTTGTTAACCTCCGTAAAAATTATATTTTTTCGTATTGCTATTGATACAATCGTTGCAGATTATATCACAACCGGCAGAGAAAAACCAGTACATAATTGAAAATATGAAAGAAAAATGGCCGCAAAGATGGCCGCATTGATATTTAAGATAATTTCGCGTTATCGCGGCGGTCTCCAAAATATTTATCAAGGAAATAATTGATCTCCGCGCCCACGAAGAGGATACAGATGCAGATGTAAAGCCACAGCATCAGCACGACCACGGCCGTCAGACTTCCGTACATATAGGAATAGTTGCTGAAATTGTTGAAATAGATGGAGAACAGGGCGGAAAACACGATCCACCCGAGCGTCGCGAACAGCGCCCCCGGCATCTGGCTCTTCAGCGTATGGTGCTTCTGCGGCAGCCATTTATAGAGACCGCTGAAAACGATGATCAGAAGGAACAGAACGGCGAAGGAGCGCAGCGAGTAGATCAGCTGCGCTAATCCCGAAAGCTTCGGGAACCATTTGATAACAAAAGAATAGATCGAACTGCCCAGGACGAGAAGAAGAAGGCTTCCCACACAGGACGCGATGAACAGGAGCGTATAGCCGGAACTGATCAGGCGGCGGACCAGGTAGCTGCGTTTCATCGGACTTTCATAGACCCGGTTCAGGCCGCGCTCGATGCCCAGGATCCCGCGCGAGGCGGACCAGAGGGCGGCGATGGCGGAGATGGAGATGATGGTGGCCGGGGATTTGGTATACAGATCATCGATGATGCCGATCACCAGAGCGTCAAGCATATCCGGCATGATCGTGACCATAAGCTCCATCAGATCCGATTTCTGGATCGCGGGGATCAGCTGGACCAGTGTCAGGAGGAGCATGATGAACGGAAAAAACGCGATGATGATGAAAAAGGAAGACTGGGCAGCGTACACAGTCACTTCGTCTTTTTTGTATTTGTCGAAGATCTCTTTTGCATAGACGATCAGTGCGGCCATTGGTTTTCCTCCCGGATCCTGCGCTTGTCGCGCGGACACGGCAGCCGCCGCGCCCGCAGTTTTCTGTTTTATTATAACTGGAATTAGGTAGTTTGAAAAGACTTTTTCATCTGTGCGGCGAGATTGTGCGGCATTTTTACGATTTTACTGTTCTTTTCAGCAACAATATGGTACAATAACGAGGAAAGCAGCGATGGCGCTTGCGCCGATCGATGCTTGACGAGTATCTCCATCGAGACTTCAGTCGAGATGGTACAATAAATACAGATTTATGCAGACACACGCATACTATTGTATGCCGATTCATGATGAGGGGTTACGATGAGTGAGATGAGCAAAACAAAATTTACGAAACTGGAGAAGTACTGGATCCTTTATGATGTGGGCAATTCCGCCTTCACGCTTCTGGTGGCCACGATCCTGCCGATCTATTTCAATTATCTTGCGGGACAGGGCGGGGTTTCTGAGGTGGACGCCATGGCTTACTGGGGCTACGCCATGTCGGTTTCTACGCTTATGGTGGCGGTGATCGGGCCGGTCTTCGGAACGGTCGCGGACACGCGTGGGTATAAGAAGCCGATCTTTACGATCTGCCTGATGGTGGGCGACATCGGCTGCGCGGCGATGTCGCTGCCGGTGCCGTGGATCGTGTTCCTGGCGATCTTTGTCATCGCGCGCGTGGGCTACGCGGCCAGCCTCGTATTCTATGATTCCATGCTTTCTGACGTGACGGAGCCGGACCGGATGGATCAGGTGTCGTCGTCCGGCTACGCGTGGGGCTATATTGGCAGCTGTATTCCGTTTATCATCAGTCTTCTGTTCGTGCTGGGCAATGAGACGCTTGGCATCAGCATGGGAACGGCCATGGCGATCGCTTTTTTCATCAACGCGTTCTGGTGGCTTGGGGTGACGCTGCCGCTTCTGCGGAATTTTAAACAGAGACACGGCGTGGAAAAGCAGTCCCATCCGGTGCGGGAGAGCTTTTCCAGACTTCTGCGGGTGTTTAAGGATCTGAAAAAGCATAAGAAGATCTGGCTGTTTCTGCTGGCGTTCTTCTTCTATATCGACGGCGTCTATACGATCATCGATATGGCGACGGCCTACGGCAGCGCCATCGGGCTGGATACCACGGGACTTCTGCTGGCGCTCCTGGTGACGCAGATCGTTGCCTTCCCGTTCGCGATCCTGTTCGGATGGGCGGCGAAGAAATATAAGAATACGAACCTGATCAAGCTCTGTATCTTCTGTTATTTCCTGATCGCGCTGTTTGCGATCCAGCTGGACAAGCAGTGGGAGTTCTGGTTCCTGGCCGTGTGCGTCGGCATGTTCCAGGGCGGTATCCAGGCGCTGTCGCGTTCGTATTTCGCCAGGATCATCCCGCCGGAGAAGTCCGGGGAGTTCTTCGGGATCTTCGATATCTGCGGTAAAGGCGCGGCGTTTATCGGCACGGCGCTGGTTGGCGCCATGACCCAGCTGACGCAGAATCCGTCCAGCGGCGTCGGAATGCTGGCGATCCTGTTCGCGGCGGGCTTTGTGGTGTTCGGAATGGCGGCGAGGGCGGCGGAGAAAGCCTGAATATGTGGCCCGTGAAGCACGGAACTCCGGACAGAACAGATTATAACGGACAGGGAGAGCTTTCAGATGGACGCGCGTACATTTATCGATATCATGCGGACGACAGGCCGCTTAAAGGATATGACCAGGCACTCCTGGACCGCCGGCGGGCGGCATGAGAGCGTGGCCGAGCATACATATCATCTGCTGATGATGGCGTATTTCTGCAGGGACGAGTTTCCGGAGGCGGATATGGCGCGCGTCATGGAAATGTGCCTGTTCCACGACATGGGCGAGGCGTTCACCGGCGATATCCCGACCTTTGAGAAGACGGACGCGGATGAATGCGAGGAGTCGCGTCAGGTGACGGAGTGGATCCGGTCGCTGCCGGAAGGATACCGGGAGCAGGTGAGCGGGCTTTTCGCGGAGATGGACGCCATGGAGAGCACGGAGGCGAAGATCTGCAAGGCGCTTGACAAGCTGGAGGCGGTGATCCAGCATAACGAGGCGGATATTTCCACATGGATCCCGTTGGAGTATCAGCTGAACCTGGATTACGGGCAGGAAGAGACGCGTTTTTCGGAGTTCTTCCGGAAAGTGCGCCAGCTTGCGAAGGAAGACTCGGAGGAGAAGATCGAGAGAGAAAGACGCGGGAACCCATGATGTTTGCGGCGGGTACTTCGCGCTGCCAGGACGATTTTTACCTGGTTCTACCGACAGTCGGTTGCGCTTCCGGCCCGGAATTGCTACATTGAGGCCATAAAATTTAAGGAGGCGGCCAATATGTATCAGAATGAAAACGAACGGTTCGGCGCGTTTATCACGCAGCTGCGGAAAGAGAAGGACATGACCCAGAAGGAGCTGGCGGACCGGCTGTATGTCTCGGACAAGGCGGTGAGCAAATGGGAGCGGGGCTTAAGCATGCCCAACGTGTCGCTCCTGCTTCCGCTGGCGGAGACGCTGGGAGTGACGGTCACAGAGCTTTTGAAGGGCGAGCGGCTGGCGGCGGACCGGCAGATGGGCATCCATGAGGTGGAGGAACTGGTGACTTATTCCGTCGGAATGAGCGCGGAACAGCAGAAAGCGTGGGAGAATAAGAAAGGTGTCTGGAAGCGCCGTTACTGGTGCTGCTTCGGCGCAGTGTTGGGAGAGATCGCAGTACTTCTGGGAATCGGCGTGCCGGTTACGGAGATGGGCAGCAGCGTGTTCTTAGTATGCGGGCTGATGCTGCTTTTCGGACTCTGGGCCTGCTTCTGGATGGAGCCGCAGCTTCCGGCCTACTATGATGAGAATAAGATCAGTTTTGTCCAGCAGGGCGCGTTTAAGATCTCCATACCGGGTGTCTGTTTCAATAACCGGAACTGGCCCCATATCGTGGACGCGCTGCGGGCGGAGATCCTGGGCGTGGCGGTCGGCTATCCGCCGGTGTTCTGGCTGATCTATAAGTTCGCGGGGCCGTGGATGAGCGAAGGGGCGTCGCCGGCGGCTATCGCGGTGCAGATGATCGTGGTGCTTGCGGCGTGTTTATTTATCTTTGTGCCGATCGTCTGGATGGCGAAGAAATACGAGTAGACTTGGTACGGGTATATTTTAGGAGAGGGTGCAAATGAAACTGAATTACAAAAGAACATTTTTTATCGGGCTGGCGTTTCTGTCGATCTCGGCTTTCTGGCAGATGTACGACAATATCGTCCCGCTGATCCTGCAGGGAACGTTCCATATGAACGAGACGATCACCGGCATGATCATGGCCGCCGACAACGTGCTGGCTGTGTTCCTGCTGCCGATGCTGGGTTCGCTTTCGGATAAGGCGGATACGCGGTTCGGCAGGAGGACGCCGTTTATCGTAGTCGGTACGGCGCTGGCCGTGACGTTTATGATGCTCCTGCCGCTGGCGGATAATCTGGAAAGTCTGGGGCTTTTTGTGGGAAGTCTTCTGTTCCTGCTGATCGCCATGGGGCTTTACCGGTCGCCGGCGTCTACACGCTGATCCTGATCAGCGTGCTGCTGAAGGACGATGGAAAACAGGATTACACGCCGGTGTTCCTGGGCGTGGCGCTTATCATGGTGCTGGCGGTAGTCGTGCTGGTCTGTACGATCCGGGAGAAGAAGCTGGCGGAAGAAGTGCTGATCGAGGATGGGGACGCGGAACCGGAGGAAGCAGCAGTCCGCACGCGCCTGGCGCCCGATGTGCGGCGCAGTCTGGTGATGATCCTTCTGTCGATCTTTCTGTGGTTCATGGCGTACAACGCGGTCACGACCGCATTTTCCCGCTACGCCCGCGTGGTGTGGGGAATGGCGGGCGGCGGCTTTGCCAACTGCCTGCTGCTTCCTCCGGTTCCGCGTCCCCATCCTCGATCAGCACTTCT
>CANQGA010000167.1 GCA_947600145.1 uncultured Lachnospiraceae bacterium
GCGCGTGTATTGGCGATGACCGTGTCCGTATCCTCACTGAAGGAACGGGTATTGACAATGGTGTTGCGCCAGTTCATGAAAATGTCGGAAACCGGATTGAACATCCAGTTGACGCCGATGGCAGAAGCCTCGCGTCCGGCCACATAGCCCAGATGGTAGGCGTTCTCCGTCCCCTCTCCGGCCCCGCACTGGGCCGCGGTCGCCACGAAGGTACCGTCCGGCACGCAGCCGACGCCGCCGTCGTCGCAGTTGGCGGCGATGAGCAGCGGGATCCTGCTGTTCTTCTGGTAGGTCGTATTCTGAAGCCAGACTGTCTCTTTATCGCCTCCCTGCCAGCGCAGTCCGCCCTGATGGTAAGAATCAAGCGTAGACTTGATCTGCCCCTCGTCAACGCCCGGACCGGCCTTTAAAAGGACGAACAGCTGTCCCAGCTTCTCCTCCAGGGTCATGCCCGCAATGGTATCCTCCACCCAGGCGATCTGCTCGTCGTTCAGATAAAACGGTTTCGCTTTCAAATCAACCATACCTTGTTTCCTCCTTCTTAAATTTAAATCCTCTGGATACGGCAGCCTTTATCCGCCCTCCCGCGCATTCGGGCAGGCGGCCTTAATTAATTTATTGTACAACAAAAAAAATTTTTCCGTGAGTGTTCGATTACTCTCTTTTCGTACAAAATTGTGGTAAATGAGTATATTATATGACAAATCGCCGATCCGGCAACCGCTGTATTTTACCAGATAAACAGTTCTTTCCCCTTCAGCTTCATGATCGCTTCGAGTTTCCGCCTTGAAGAGGCGGACAAATCTCTGGCGTGCAACGGTTTGATCAGTTCCGTTAACTGCCCGCTGTCTGTCGCGGCATGCATTTTCTGGGCATATTCCTGACTCAGCGTATCGACCAGTACAGGCGTAAGCCCGGCCTGCAGAGCGGCATGACGGACCAGAGTGCGGAGCGTGCTGGCTCCGGCGATCTGATCCCCCAGGCGGTCCGACATAAACCTGAGACCTTTCGACCAGTAGTTTATATCCGAACTGATCCGAAGCGTCTGGGCGGTCCTCCCCTGCCGTACCGCATCCATCAGCTGCTCCTCCAGTTCATAATAGATGAACATTTAGCCTCTCACATTTTCTATTTCCGCTTTTTCTTCCTGCGCAAAAAGATGACCGCTGAGAAGATCACCAGTACAGAAGCCGCCGCGATAACCGGAATCAAATAGCCTCCGGAAGCCGGACAGACACAGAACACGCCGGATGTCCCTGTCATCGTAAGACAGAGATAGCTTCCGTTGACGGCCGTCTCCGCTTTTTGCCAGCAGCCGTCTTTCAGCTGCCAGACAGACGCCCGCTCTCCTTTCCGGTTCAGGAGCCGGATGGGGATCCCCGCATCGTCAGACAGATCCGTTCCGCTTACCGTCACTTTCCAGACATCGGCTTCGCCCGCGCCCTCCGGCGGGACTGCCTCGTCCGGCAGCACACGAAGCGAAGCTTCCTCTGTAAACTGCCCTTCCGCAAGGGCCAGGGCCATATTTCCGTCCGTTTCCTCGCTGGCTGCAAGCGTCACCCACGGAGTATAGACCGCTTCCAGCGTCAGATTTCCATGCGGAGCTTCCGCACTGTCAAATGCAGGCCAGGTCCCATAATATCCTTCTTTGACAGGAACCTCCGGCAGCTCCACACGGCTTAAATCGTCGCCAAACTGAAATGGAATGCGCGCGATCTCCTCTCCGTCCGCCATCAGAGTAATGGCAAACGAGAGAAACTCTTCCGGAACCGTTTCCAGAACGCTCAGCTCATCAAATGGAACCGGTTCGGCGACTCCTGTATAGCTGACGCCGTCAATTCCCGCAGGACCGATGTCCAGAAACCAGTTATCTTCAACTTCTCCATTTTCCAGGTCTGCATCTCCGGCAACGCTTCCTATATGCTCCGTTCCATCCAGAATCGTGGTAATGGCGCGGCATCCGGTCATTCTGCTGCCCCATCCCGCGATCCCGCCCACATACTCGGTACCGGAAAGCGTGCATTTTGCCCAGCTTTGCCGGATCGCGGCATCCGCGTATCCGGCGATTCCGCCCACGTAGGCGCCGCTTCCGGTGACCGTGCCGTAGCTCTGACAGCTATTCGCAGTGCCAAGGTCCATCCGGCCCGCGATACCGCCCGTGCAGTCCCGTTTTCCGGTAACAGCTCCCTCATTGATACATTTTTGCAGAACAGCCTTCAGTTCATAGGTGCTGCCGAAGGTGAACTGAGAGTAATCATCCTCCGGATCCAGGCTGTACTCCACCGCCACCGCACCCGCAATTCCGCCCACATTTCTGTCGCCTTCCACCGTTCCGGTATTCACACCGCCGGATAATTTTCCCATGCGGGTCTTTTCGATATCGTCCTCAGACACATCGCCGAATATGTCCTCCGGAGTTTCCACCGACTGGGCGCTGTCCACAACATCCAGCATCAGATTAAGAATCTCCGTAATCTGGCCGCTGACGGCCCGCAGATCGGCGGAGAGAATCTCCCCGGCATCATCTACGGTCGTCTGCAGATCCGTAAATTCCTCCGACATATCATTGAGAGACGCGTAAAGCCCGGCTCCGGCATCTCTGGTTTCCTGGCCCAGAGGCGAAAAAGACGCATCTCCGTCCCGGCCCAGCTGATCCGCCGTGTCCCTCAATATCTGAAACGCCAGTTTCAACTGCCACGCCGCATCGGAACCGATAGACGCGGCATCCGCGAACTGTCCCGCGGAACTGCCGAGCGCATCTGTCAGCGGATTGGCGTCAGACAGCGCCTCTTCAAGATGGCTCATCGCGTCATCCATTCTCACGGACGCGTCAGCCAGACGGTCAAATCCGTCTCTTGCAGTATTCAGTGCGGTCTGAACAGTTTCCCAACTGATCTCTGTATTGTCTGAGATCGTTCCGAGCGCGGTTCCGATATCTCCCACCGCAGTTCCGGCGTCTCCCACAGCGTTCCCAAGATCCCGCAGGGCCTGTATCGCAGTCTGATCTCCGGGAAACGCTCCGTTCAAAGTATTTTCCAATGTGTTCAGCGCAGTACTGATTCCCTGAAGCGCAGTTCCCAGATCCTTCACAGACGCAGACATTTGCCTGTTCGCCTCTCCGACGGCCTGCTGATCATGGATCAGAACTGCCTGCTGAAGGGCATCTGCCGCCGCGCGCATCTTCCGGACCGCATCCGCCAGAGCGCTGTTGGCTGTGCGCAGATCCGCCACGGCATTTTCGGCATCAGCAAGTACATCACCTGCCAGAAGCCCGGCATCCGCCAGCATATCCAGACCGCGGCTGAGCGCCTGCCCCGCATCGTCCAGATCCGCGGAAACACCGGACAGTCTGTCCAGAGCGGGAACCATATGATCCAGCGCTGCGGACGCGGCGGCCGCAAGCGTATTCAGAGATCCCAGATTGTCATCCGTAAATTCATCCACCCTGTCCAGCAGGGTCTTCGAATAATCCTTTGCATTCCCGACCGTACCACTGATAGCGGTAAGCTTTTGAGAAATGTCCGCCCGGCTGGCGTCGGTGTGATCCAGCGCCTCGTCGATCGTCGTATTCAGTTCATTCAATTTCTGCCGCAGCCGGCTCAGCGTGTCCCCATCCGTGTTCAGAATGACATCCGGTTCCGCCTGTCCCACGATGCCGCCCACATCCTTACGGCCATAAACCGGCCCGCTGTTGGAACAGCCCGCCATATATCCGGCCTGGCGGCCTGCTGCGCCGCCGACGTTATAACCCACATGACTGTAGCCTACCGTACCGGCGTTTTCGCAGCTTTGAATGATACCGGCGGAATATCCCGCGATACCGCCGGTATCGGTGTGGCTGTTGAGAACGGCCTCGGCCTCTTCTTCCGTATTCAAAGAGGAAATCTGATCCAGAGCGCTGCCGGGCGCACCCGCCTCCTCATCCGGGCTGGACGCGTTGACGGCGGCGGTATTTTCACATTTTAACAGCATTCCAAGATTCCGCCCGGCGATACCTCCGGTTGCGTTCTCTCCGGAGACCGTTCCCTCTGTCCGGCACCCGGCAATCTCTCCGGACTCCTTGTTCTGGCCCGCGATTCCGCCCACGTTTGTTTCTCCCTCGACCGTTCCCTTAAACGAACAGTTCTGAATGAATCCGGCGCTGCTTCCCGCGATTCCGCCCACATTAACGGCACTGCCGCCGGGAACAACGCGGCCCGCGACATGCAGGTCACGGATCACGGCCCCTTTCTGAACGAAGCGGAAAAATCCCATGTTGGAACCGGCGGAGGTAATATTCACGCCGGATACCGTGTACCCGTTTCCCAGGAAAGTACCGCCGAAGGTTGGAATGGGTGCAAAGTTTCTGCCGGCCAGATCCAGATCTGCGGTTAAAACAAATGTTTTTCCCTGGGACCAGGTATCCAGGGAGCAGTCTGCGGCAAAGGAAAGAAAATCTTCCACCGTAGAAATCTCAACGGCCGCTGCCATGCCGCCCGACCGGGCGGCCGACGCCTGCGGGACACAAAAAACGCCCGGCAAACACAAAGTCAGTAAAAATGCGGCAGCTCTGCGTATTCTCATTTTCCGCATCCTTGTTGTCTGTGTTCTCGTTTTCCGCGTTCTAATTCTCTGCGCTGCCATCTTCCGCCCCCTCCTTTCCGTCATGCGCTTCCGAACTCTCCTGCATCTCCCGCGGCAAACTTTCTTCCATCAATTTTGGCCGCCCCGATATCACGGAAGCGTTGATCGAGCCGTGGACAATGCCGTTAAATTCGCCGTCAACCATCCCCGAGATATACCCCCGGACGTGACCGTCCAGATGCATCGTTCCGGACAGGGAGTAGACAGGCAGATGACTTTTCAGCGTAAACGCGGTCTTCTCAATGATGACGTCCCCCAGCAGCAGGATCTGCGGCAGCACACCCATAACCAGGAAGATGGAAATGACCGTTCCGCGGCCAAGACACACGCCAATGGAGGATACCGCCGGACTGGACGACAAAAATCCGATCAGGATCCCGGCGGAAGCCAGAATGGTACCGGATGTGACGATCGTGGGAAAGGCCTCATTTAACGACTCTACGACCGCATCCTTTAACGGCATGACCTTCTTCAGCTCCGCGTACCGGGATGCAATGACGATCGCATAGTCAATATTGGCGCCCATCTGGATCGAACTGACCACCAGATAGCTTAAAAAGAACAGTTTCTCATCCATAAGGTACGGAAATGAGAAATTGATCCAGACGCTGCCCTGGATGACCAGAATCAAAAGCACCGGAAGTCCCGCCGACTGGAACGTGAACATCAGCACCACGATCACAAAGACGATGGTCAGGATGCTGATCAGCATGTTGTCATTGGCAAAGGAGGACGACAGATCCATGCAGCTGGTGGAATTTCCCACCAGAAGATAATCGTCGTAATACCGGGCAGTTGTCTTATGAAGGGTATCCAGGAAAGCGAAGGTCTCATCGCTCTCCTCCGGCAATGACAGCTCAAGAACCAGACGGCTGTAATTCGTGCCTTTCAGCTGGAGCTGGGCATCCATGAGCTGGCCATACAGATCGTTGATCTCATCCGTCATCTCATCATCCAGCGTGACGTACCCTTCAGCCATCTGGTCATGAACGAAAAGAAACATATCTAACAGCGGGACGCTGTAGCTGTCCACGCCCGAAACCAGCTGGCCGTAGGTCTCCTGTTCGACCGCGTATGCGGAATATAAGAGCCTTGCCACCTCGATATCCAGATCCGTAAGCTCCGCAAACTGCCTCGGCGTCAGGCGGTCGGTAAGGACGTAGCCGTCTTTCGCTTCCACATTCGCCAGCCCCAGGACCGACTCCACCTCGGGCATGGCGGCCAGATCCTTAAGAAGACGGCCTTCCTTCTCGTAATCCCCGGCCTTCACAAGAATTGCCAGGGTGTTCTGGGCGCCAAAGGTTTCGTCCACCTTCTCCTGGGCGATCTGGCTCTCATTCTTCGTAAAGGTAGGCAGACCGTTCTGGGTATAGGCATAAGGGCACCGGTTGGACAGGACGGCCCCGCCGGCGAGCGCAAGCACAAAAACCGGCGGCAGAATAAACCGGAGTTTTACCACAAGCTTTCCCCAGAGAGTGATCCGGGGGACAAAACTGCGGTGATGGGTTCGGTCGATCAGGCGGCTGAAACTCATCAGCAGCCCCGGCATAAACGTGAATACGGACAGAAGGCTCAGTACAATGGCCTTCATCAGCACGAAGCCCAGGTCTTTGCCGATTCCGAATTTCATGAAACACATCGCTCCCAGACCGGACAGGGTCGTAAGTGAACTGCCTGAGATCTCCGGAATGGCCTTGCTTAAGGCAATGACGACCGCTTCCCTGGCTTCCAGATGCGTTCTCTCCTCCGTATACCGGTGGCA
>CANQGA010000168.1 GCA_947600145.1 uncultured Lachnospiraceae bacterium
GATATCAGATCCCTCCAAACCATTGATTTTGCGTGGTTTTCTCAATGTCTGTCACCAACTTTTAGAGAAGAGCCATTCTATCCTAGCGTCAATCTCCAACCGCCACCCTGCACCACTTCTTATAACAGGCAATGCCGTATTTCAGCACCTTTTTGACGCCATCTTCACGCAGCTTCTCGTCATAATGGTGCGTTTCAATCTGCTTAAGCGCCAATTTCACACCTTCATCCAGGTCCTCGTCCCTGGCTCCCCTGGCATATTTCACTTCGATAGCAATTCCAAGACTCCGATCATCCGTCTCCACCAGGATGTCACCATAGCCATCACCGGTCTCCCGGTTGCTGGTGACAATCCAATCCGACTTGTACGACAAGATCCCCAGCAGGATCCCATGATAGAAGTTTTCTTTCCGGCCTTTTTTCGCCATCGTGTCGCGGACGCTAATCGTCCTGCGGAGGTAGACGTTAAATGCTTCCTGAACCCCGACAGCGTCTCCCACAGCCAGTGCGCCACAGAGCCGGTCAAGCGACTCCCCGTCCTTCTTCGTCTCCTCGCGAAACAATTCCATAATCTGACCTGTAAATATCGCCCGAATCTCCGCATTCGGAATAGAAAGTTCATAGAGCGGCATATCCGACTCATCCATCTCATCCGGACCGCCAGTCAGATATCCGGTCATATACAGAAGGCTCCACAGGTTTTCGATGGTTCCGTACATATCCCGATATGTGAGCTCTGGATAAATCTCCTTTCGGAGCATCCCACCTTCTACCAGAGATTCCAATTCCCGCCGTGCCGAACTTGCGTCCAGCCTCCGCACAAACTCCCGTACCGCATCGTTGCCGCTGGAATTAGCCCAGTAATTTTTCGGAGTGGTCTTCTTGTTCATCTGAACGTCATAGCAATAGTTTACTACATCCCAGGGGCAGTACATTTCCGCTCTCCCGAACCGATAGCCATCATACCATTCTTTCGCACTTCCATAGGAATCTGCCAGTCCATAATAGTCCAACATATCATGCACTTCTATGTCCGTAAAACCGAAACACTCTGCGAAGGCTGAATCCGATACCGTGAAGACTTTCAGATTATTCATCCCCGTAAAGATGCTTTCCTTCGATATCCGCAGGCACCCGGTCAGTACAGCAAACTGCAGGCTCGGATTCGTCTTCAGCGCCTGGCTGAACATGCCCCGGATTAGATTCACCATCTCATCGTAATACCCAGCGTAAAACGCCTTCTGCAACGGCACATCGTACTCATCGATCAGCAGAACTGCTTTCTGTCCATAATGCTTCTCCAGCAGTCTGCACAAATCCCACAGGCTGCTTCCTATCGTCTCCTGATCCATATCCCTTTTAAGGAGACTTACATATAACTCTCTCTCTTCTTCTGAAAGGGCCGGACTCGTGCGCAGGAAATCGAACCGCATCGCCTCCACGCTTATCCTCGTGGCGATACGTCTGCAGGAGGACGAGAAATTGTCACCATCCGCGTCCTTAAGTGTCAAGCTGATCACCGGGTACTTCCCCATATACCGCTCACATAGATCCATCTCCTTCGAAATCGCAAGTCCCTCAAAAATCGCTGGATCCGCTCCGACCTCAAAAAAGCATTTCAGCATACTCATATTCAGAGTCTTGCCGAACCGCCGAGGCCTGGTGAAAAGCGTCACCTTCGCCGGATTACTTAATAATCCCGTGATCAGCCCCGTCTTATCTACATAATAACTCCCTGTTTGTATGACCTCTGCGAAATCCTCCGTCCCGATCGCAAGCGGCTTCTTTCCCCGATCTATCGCCATCCGATTCACCACCTCCCGCCGATATGCTCTCTGTCCTGCTATGTTCCGCCGCTCCCGCATCCAGCGCAGGTTGCAGCATGGCGGACGCGGGCATACTTTCTCTACTTTAAGTATACTCAATTTGCAGGAGATATGCAATCAGAATTTGATATATCGGTCTTTCGATATTATTACAAAATGAATCTCATACTTTTCAATATTGTTGTACCGCTATCTCTTCCCCTGACCGGATAACCGTGTACTGCTTCGACCGCCATACCGCCCCGCCGTTTTCCGTAAAGGCCCTTACGGTATATGTGCCATCAGGAAGATTCTCTTCCAAAATGCTCATTGTATAGCCACTCTGCAGATATTTTTGATCTTTGTAATCCTCTGCTACGCCAGTCCTAGGCAGTGACATTACAGAATACTGAGTTTTCTTTCCGTCAGCATCGGTGATCTCTATAGCAATGGATGATTCGGCACTCTCCCTGTCTGGCGCAAACTCCCAGCCAACAAAAGTTATAAGGTCGCCACTGATTTTTACCGAGTCGAGATATCCCAGCGACTGCTCCTCTTTAGTGGCAGTTAGAGGGCACTCCAAAGCTGACGCAATCCATATGGGTGATTGGAATACTCTGATCTGCTCTCCTGACTTATACATGGAATATTGCTTAGACTTCCATACCTCGCCGCCGTTTTCTGTAAAAACTCTTACGGTATAGTTTCCGTTAGAAAGATCATCATCCGGAATGCTCATTGTATAGCCGCTTTGCAGATATCTCTGGTCATTGTAACCATTTGCCACGTCTTTCCTGGGCAATGACATCGTCGGATACTGGGTTTTCTTTCCATCAGAATCCGTCAGTTCGATGATTATGGACGATTCTAAACTTTCCCTATCTGGCGCGAATTCCCACCCTGTAAAAGTGGCAAGACCGCCCTTGAGGTTGACTGAATCAATATATCCCAGCGACTGCTCCTTTTGAGTGGCAGTCAGGGGATTTTCTAAAGCAGATGCCAGCCGCACGGGCGATTGGAAAACTCTGAATGTGTCGCCTTGCCTATTAATGGAATATTGCCTTGACTGCCAAACATCTCCGCCATTCTCGACAAAAACTCTCACTAGGTAAAAATCATCTTTTAGCTCGTCCTCTGGAAAAATCGTCACATATCCGCTCTGTGCATACCTCTGGTCGTTGTATCCGTTGGATACATCCGTCCTAGTCAAACTCTTGGTGGGATACTGGGCTGAATTTCCCTTCGCATCTGTTATTTCCACATACACACTTTGATCTGCACTATCCTGATCCTTCACAAACTCCCAGCCTCGGATGGTAATCATTCCGTCCTGCAACCGGACACTGTCAAGGTAACCATGTGACTGTGTGGTCAGCGTGGCTGCCTTGGCTTTCTCCAATGGGGAGGTGCTCCAGGGGATCACCTCTGCGTGATTCCCATCCCTGACCAACTGGTAGAGGATATCCGCCAGCCCATGATTCGTCTCATTCTCCCAACAGCAGAGGTATATATCGTAAATTCCGCTCTTAACGTCCAACAAACTAAATTGACCCGTATATCCAGTTGGAACATCGATAGATACATCTGTTCGACTTATAATAGATTGCATCAGTTCATAACAAACATCATCGCTCCTCAATAAAAACGAAACCTTTCTGTCCTGATTTTCCTCTTCCGTTTTACAGTAGGCCCATCCGGAGAATGACAGTTTATCCAGCCATCCCCCAGTATATCTGATGTAATCAAATTCATTCACTGCAGCATAGTATATGAAATCTTTCTGGTACTGGTCTTTTACAGACTCGAATTCAACCTCTTTGACCATCTCCTTGTTGACAATCTTACCAATGATTCCATTAGAAAACCGCATCCAAGCGGCTAGAATGGCCATGCATGTCAAATAAGCTGCAATTTTTACCTTTTTGCTTTTCATCATTCATCACCCGTTTTTGGCACATCTACCATCTTGTAATCGAGAGAAAACAGATTATTTAGAACCGTCCTCAGCGTATTGACATTCGACAGTCCCTCGATCTCCACTACTTGTCCCTGATAATAGACTGCATTCAAGGAGTTTGTCTTCAGCTCCCATGTCACTCCAGGGGCGTTACGGGCACCATGGTCTGACATCAGAATGATGATTGCACCCGGATCATCTGTTATAATGCTCTCTAATATGGGAATCATCATTTTTGAAGTTGTATATTTAAACTGTCCCAGATAGTAATCTTTATTGCTCCAACCTTCTGGTCCGGAATACCCTCCTGTGCCGACCTCTCTTCCTCTCTCATCTATAATAAAAGGCTCATGAGGAAAGACAAAATACGCCAGCGTAAACGTCCTCTCCAACTCCTGGGCATTGGAACACAAATGCTCTACTATAGTAAGATAATCTTTGATGATCTGCATATTGTTCTTCCTGAACAGAGGATACAACACCGTCCTCTTGAAAAGAATATCCTGCATACTCTCGCCGCTCATCGTGGTAGCTTTAGATACTGCAGCTTCGCTCAATCCTGGCATCGTACCACCATAAAAATCTCCTCGTTCTAAAATCTGTATGTCATAACCATGTTCTCTCATCACATCAAATAACGGCCCGGTATGTCTCCAAGCATATGTTTCTGCAGTAGTGGAAGAATCTACCGCAACATAATCCATTTGTACCATATTAGCCTGAACAATGTGTGACCAGATGCTCTCATTGTGATGTGTGTACGAAATATTAAAATGGTGCTTGATTAGAAATTCCTTCAAAGGTGCGTTGTCATATCCGTAAAGTTCTTCCATCTCCGGAAAATTTGCATACTCATCAAATATGAGCAGATACACATTCGGCATATCGTCATTCTTTTCTGTGAGTTGCCCTTTCTGATCAATTTCTTGAGCAAGCGTTTTCTTTATCCCCCATTCTACTTTCCAGTTTCTGATTATCTGAGGCACTGCGATCGCAACATTCACAGCAATCAGGCATCCAAACACGATTCCAAGTATTTTTACGCCTGCTTCCGCAAACTCTTCTTTCATACAACGATTAATCAGATATGCTATATGAAGTATGATAACAATGACAAGTGGTACAGAATGCCAGTATCTAAGGGAAGGCAATAGAATTTTCATCCCGTCCTCAATGATGGAAAAGTTCAAAAAAACAAGCAGAAAAAGAAATGAAACTATTGCCGCCTTGGATGTGGACCGCAAGATAATGCGAAGAACAACAAACGCTAGCAGCCCTATGACCATAAATGTTAGCAAAACCGGTACTATTTCCGAAAATTTTGCTTCATCCGCATTCTGGCAATACATAAACACTGCTGGGAATGTCGCCACAGCCAGCACTGCTGTCAATGTAAATATCCATTTTTTTAATTTATAGTTCATTACAATATCTCTTTTCAAAATAGTATTCTTTAACGCAAAAAGTCTACTCAGATTGAGAACATATCCGTTTTTTTAATGCAAGTCCCATTTTTTCAAAAGTTATCCGAAACAACAGGGCTCCTATAACCGTTAGTCCTATATACTTAAGATACCCCCCCGAACACATATATACCATTTTTATTGTGACAGGATGGATAAGATATATTCCAAAATATAAAGGCGAAATTTTGCGCATGAAATTCTTTGCTAATAAACGTGAACAAATCCCACTTTCCATGGAAAAAACTCCGATCAGAAGCACTGCCAGAATAGGGAATACAAATTCGCTATTCCTATCGTAATTGCCGATTCCATACGTTAAGATTATCATCACCAAAGAACAGTACTCCAAAACTGTCCATATGGATGTATAAGTCTTAAATTCCTTCCAATTCTCAAGAGCTATGCGTATGTAATACAGTATTATCCCTAAAGCATACCCAAGAACACCTCTGACCACGCCTCCCGGTATACTTAACCCCATCACTGATAGCCTCGAATAAGTAATGCCCATAAACTCAGATGAACGATTTACTAAACAGTTCAAACATGCAAAAGCTAAAACAGACAGAAAAATACAGACTTCCCACTTGTGTTTTCGAAATTTAAACAGGATTGGAAAGCAAATTAGGCTCAAGTATAGTTCGACAGATAAATACCATGCAATCCCTATTGTAGAATTGTCAATAATACTTTCTCCAAAAGAAAACCCCCATGCCTGCCCGCAAAGGAAAACCATTAATATAGTATTGAGACTCAATTTCACTCTGGCAAAACACATATATACAACAACATATGAAATAGCAACCAAAACATACGGAAGCCATAATCTGGTTATCCTGGATATTAACAGATTATGACAATACTCTTCAAATGAAAGTGCATCCTGCTTATACATGGAAGCCGTTAACGTAAAACCGCTCAAAATAAAGAAAAAATCACAAGCCAAATAAAAAGATGCCGGGAAAGATCCCTCTTGCCCTGTCCAAAAAACAAAATGTCCCGTAGCAATAATGAGTGCCGCAATCAATTTAAGCGAATCCAGACTATAGTACCTCATTATTTATAAATACCCCCAGTTCCTCCGGCGTTCCGAGCACATGCACTTTTTCCTTCGGGATATCCGATATATAGATCTTTCCTCCCTTTTTCAG
>CANQGA010000169.1 GCA_947600145.1 uncultured Lachnospiraceae bacterium
GATCCGAACAGCCTGGAAAGCTGAAAAAAGAGATTGCCATTTCCGGCTCGTGATAGTATACTGTCCAAGTAGGCGGTAAGCATTGCGGATTCGCGGTGCGCGGCAGTGCCGTGTCTTCAGGGAGAAGATCATGGCGGGCCGGATACTGCCGGCAGAAAAAGAAAGCGAGACGTCCTATGGCATTGAAAAAAAAGCCGGTTACCGGCATGAGGGATATCCTGCCGAACGAGATGCAGGTGCGTGATTTTGTGATGAATCAGATCAAGGAGACGTATCGGGGGTTCGGCTTCACCCAGATGGAGACCCCCTGCGTGGAGCATATCGAGAACCTGACCAGCAAACAGGGCGGCGACAATGAGAAACTGATCTTCAAGATCTTAAAACGGGGCGAGAAGCTGGATCTGGCCGGCGCGGCGGAGGAGAACGACCTGGTGGACACCGGGCTCCGCTACGACCTGACCGTGCCGCTGGCCCGGTATTATTCCAACAACGCGGCCCAGCTGCCGTCGCCGTTCAAGGCGCTGCAGATGGGAAGCGTGTGGAGGGCGGACAGACCCCAGAGGGGGCGTTTCCGCCAGTTTACCCAGTGCGACATCGACATTCTGGGCGACGCCTCTTCCATGGCGGAGATCGAGCTGATCCTGGCGACTACCACGGCGTTGGGGAAGATCTGTCCGGACAACCGCTTCGAGGTGCGCATCAATGACCGCAATATTCTCCGCGGCATGGCGCTTTTCAGCGGATTCTCCGAGGAATCCCTGGAGACGGTCTTTATCATCCTGGACAAGATGGACAAGATCGGCTATGACGGGGTGGCCGCGGAGCTGAGGGAGAACGGCTGTGAGGAAGCCGTTATTATCAAATATATGAATCTTCTGACAGGGGCCGGCGACGACGCGGACGGCGTCCGGAGGCTGGGCGGGATTCTGAAGGAAGTAATGCCTCAGACCGTGACAGACGGCCTGGCGGACATCATGGATACGGTCACGCGGGTCAGCGAGACAGAGTTCACCCTGAAATTTGATCCGACGCTGGTGCGCGGCATGTCCTACTACACCGGAACCATTTTCGAGGTGTCTATGGAGGGGCTTGGCGTTTCCGTCGCCGGCGGCGGCCGTTATGACAAGATGATCGGTAAATTTACCGGCACGGACACTCCGGCCTGTGGATTCTCCATCGGCTTTGAGCGGATCGTCACGATCCTGATGGAACAGGGCGGAAGGGTTCAGGACGAGACGGTAAAGAAGGCGTATCTTGTGGAGAAAGGCATGGACAGGGAGCGTTTCGCGCAGATCATGAAGCAGGCCATGGACGAGCGCAAAGCGGGCGTCTGCGTGCTGGTGTCCCAGATGAACAAGAACAAGAAGTTCCAGAAGGAACAGCTTACGAAGGACGGATATACGGAATTCGTGGAATTCTACCGGGAAGCGCTGAAATGACGGTTCAGACAGACTCTCGGGCGGTATAGATCACGGAGGCGCGGGGCCCGCCCCGCGCCTCCGTGGCTGCACATTCTTTATCTTATCTGTGAAAACTCTGTGAAACTATGGAAAACCCCGGCATTTTCTGCTAAAATAGTGGACAGGCGGATGAAGACCGCGGCAGACGCGGGCGTATTCGCCGCACAATGGAGGTATATCCCATGGAACAGCTGAAAATATTAGTAGTGGACGATGAAGCCCGCATGCGCAAGCTTGTCAGGGATTTCCTTACTGCCAAAGGGTTCCGCGTCCTGGAAGCCGGCGACGGCGAAGAGGCTGTGGATCTGTTTTTCGCGGAGAAGGACATCGCCCTGATCATTCTCGATGTGATGATGCCTAAAATGGACGGCTGGCAGGTCGTTCGGACGATCCGCCAGAGTTCCAGGGTCCCTATTATCATGCTGACCGCGCGGGGGGAAGAGCGCGACGAGCTGCAGGGCTTTGAACTGGGCGTGGACGAATACATTTCCAAACCGTTCAGTCCCAAGATCCTGGTGGCCCGCGTAGAGGCTATCCTGCGGCGCAGCGGTACGTCCACCTCCGATGTCCTGGAGACAGGGGGCATCCGGATCGACAAGGCTGCCCATCAGGTCACGATCGACGGAAAGTCCATTGAGCTCAGCTATAAGGAATTTGAGCTGCTCACTTATTTTGCGGAGAACCAGGGACTGGCGCTTTCGCGGGAGAAGATCCTGAACAATGTATGGAATTACGACTATTTTGGGGACGCCCGCACCATCGACACCCATGTGAAGAAGCTGAGGAGCAAAATGGGTGAAAAAGGCGACTATATCAAGACGATCTGGGGGATGGGCTACAAATTTGAGGTGAGCAAATGAAACGGTCCCTTCGCGTCAGGGTCACGCTGCTGTTTGTGGGCCTGACGGCACTCATTCTGATCGGGATCTGGGCCGCCAATAACCTTCTGCTGGAGAGGTTCTATGTGGACAGCAAGGTGACGGCTATGCGCCAGGCGTACCGTCAGATCGACGCCCTTGTGATGAAGCGTGAGGCAGAAGGCGGAAGTATCCGGGACGAATTCCCGGCAAACGGTTCCTTCGACAGCGGGGAACAGACGGAAGGCGTTCAGCTCCTGCGCCGTCTGGGCGATCAGAATAACATCATGACGATCATTATCGACGGCGTCTCGGACTATCCGATCGTATCCTCCGGCCGGGACGCTGTTTTTATGATGGACCGGGTGCGCCAGTATATTCTGGGGTTTGCGGATCCCGGATATGAGAATAATGAAATGATCCTGGAAACGGAGAATTACACGATCCAGAAGAGCTTTTACAACCGGTCCAATTCCTATTACCTGGAATGCTGGGGATTTTTCTCGGATAACCAGACGATCTTCATCATGTCCATGCCGCTTGAGAGTATTGCGGAGAGCGTGGAGCTGTCCAACCGTTTTCTGGGGTATGTAGGCCTTGCGGCCATGGCTGTCGGCTGCGCCGCCATGTATCTGCTGACCCGGCGGGTGACTTCTCCGATCCTGCAGCTGGCGGACATTTCTGAACGGATGAGCAGGCTGGATTTTGACGCCAAATATACCGGCGACGAGCAGGATGAGATCGGTGTGCTGGGGAGCAGCATGAACGCGCTGTCCGATAAGCTGAGAGAAACGATCGGAGAGCTGAAGACCGCCAACCTGACCCTGCAGAAGGATATTGAGGAGAAGATCCAGATCGACGAGATGCGCAGGGAATTTATTGCCAATGTATCCCATGAGCTGAAGACGCCCATTGCCCTGATCCAGGGCTACGCGGAGGGCCTTTGCGAGGGTATGGCGGAGGATCCGGAGAGCAGGGACTATTACTGCGGCGTGATCGCGGATGAGGCGGGCAAGATGAACCAGATGGTCCGCCGGCTCCTGACGCTGACAGCCCTGGAATTCGGCGGCGAAGAACTGAATATAGAACGCTTTGATATCGCGGAGGTGATCCGGGGCATTCTTTCTTCCGCGGGGATCCTGATCCAGCAGAAGAACGCTCAGGTCCGGCTTGAGATGCCGCCGTCCGTATTTGTGTGGGCCGACGAGTTTAAGATCGAAGAGGTGCTGACTAATTATCTGAGCAACGCCCTCAATCATCTGGACGGCAGCCGCGTGATACAGATCATTGTGGAGGGGCCGGACGACAGGAACCGGATACGGGTGGCTGTCCGCAATACCGGCGAACCGATCCCGGAGGAGGCCCTGCCCAATCTCTGGACGAAATTTTACAAGGTGGATAAGGCGAGGACGCGGGAATACGGCGGAAGCGGCATCGGCCTGTCTATTGTGAAGGCGATCATGGAATCCCATCATCAGGAATACGGGGTAAGGAACGTGGAGGACGGCGTGGAATTCTGGTTTACCCTGGATACCGATCATACGTGACAGTTTGAAGACAGAAGGGGACGGGAGATGGCGGAAGAGAGGAAAACAAGGGAGACGGCGATCAGTCTGGCGATCGCGGCTGTTCTGGCGGTGCTGATCGCGGCCGCTGCGGACCGGCTTGTTCTGCGCGGGATCTATTCCTGGGCCAGTCATACATCGGAATACAGAGAAATGCTCGTGGAGCTGGCGGTCTTATATTTTCTTCTGGCGGCGTCTCTCTGCCTGGTCCGGCGTCCGCTGTGGAAGCTGGGGCTGACTGCGGCGGTGAGCGCGGTCTTTCTCTGGTGCCATGTAGTGCTGGTTCCTATGGCGGTTGCCGCGGCGTATGTGGCTTATCTGGCCGGGGTCGGATATCTGCTGCGCCGATGTGTCTTCCAGGTGAGGACAGAGGAAGGCTGTTGGGCGGATTTCCTGCTGGGAAGCGCGGCGGTGATCACCGCCTTCTGCCTGATGTCCGCGCTTGGGATCGGCGCGATCCGGTTTCTGCGCGCATTTGTGGCGGTGACGGCGGTTTTGGTTATCGCGGGGACCGCGCTTCTGTGTCGGAGAGGCCGCGGAAACGGTCCGTTACGAATGGCCGGGATGGGAGGCATTGGCGCGTGTTCCCGGACGCAGCTTCTGATGATCGCGTTTATTCTTCTGATGGTTCTTCTGGAAGCGGGACGCATGAATATTTCCGTGGATTTTGACACGCTGTGGTACTCTGTCCGTTCCGAATATATGCTGGACAACGGCCCGCTGGGAATTTATGAAAATATGGGCACCGTAAGTCTGGTCTATACCTATTCCAAGGGGTGGGAGGTTCTGACGCTGCCTCTCTGCGACCTGCCTTCACACAGCTTTCTTCTGTCCTTTAATCTGATCGTAATGTGCGGCTGTCTCCTGCTTGCCTGGCGGATCGCGCTGCGGTATATGAAAGCCGGGTGGGCGCTGACTGTCCCGTTCCTTATGGCCGGGATGCCCGGTATCATGAACATGGGTATTTCAGGGAAATCGGACAGCGTGACGCTGTTTCTGCAGCTGATCCTTCTCTTCTATATGACAGAATATATCTGCCGCAGACGGACGGCGGACCTGATCTTGAGCTTCGGCGCGCTGCTCCTCTCATGGACCATGAAGCCGACGGCGCTTATTTTCTCTACGCTGGTTTTCGGGATGAGCGGGATCTATCTGCTGGCGGCGCGAAAGCTGTCGCTTAGGGGAAAGGCGGGGGAATGGCTCAGCGTCCTTCCCTGCGGAGCGGCCCTTCTTCTGATCTGGTACCGCACGTACCTGTTCGTCGGGGTTCCGGTGACTTCTGTCTTTTCGGGGATCTTTCAGAAGATCGGTTTCCGGGTGAAATATCCGTTCCTTGTCTGGTCGCTTCCCGGCTACGGCGCGAAGGAGACGGTCTCTGAATCCGTCAGGCAGCTGCTTGGCCGGCTTTGGGGGGTGTTCTGTCTGCCGGAAGGCGACAGCATGAGCCGGGTGCTGATTGCCTGGTGCTCTCTGATCGTCGTATTTCTCGCGCTTGTATGGCTGGGTTCCCTGTTCCTGCCCAAACAGAAGCCGGCGGAGGGGAACGGACAGGCGCTTCTTCGGTACGGGCGCACTCTGCTGATCCCCCTGATCCTGGGAAGTATCTACAGTATCCAGAATCTGAAGCAGGTGGACGGAAATTATTTTATTCTTCTGTATGTGACGGCGATCCTGAGCGGCTGCGGGCTGATGGCGCGTCTGGAAAGCCGCGTGATGCAGAGGCGGCTTAAATGTCTGCTGATCCCGCTTACGCTGTTTAATGTCATGATGGTTTCGTTGTCGAACCTGGCATGGTCGGTTGGATTTACGCCTGTCCAGTGGATACATCCGGGGTACTGTGACCATGAAGAGCAGCAGTATGAGGAAATGGTTGAAAGCGGCAACGAGCAGATCTGGAATATTCTGGCGGCGGATCCGCAGACCCGGCTGATTGCCTTCGGATCCCATCCGAAGTCGCTTTCATTTCCCTGCAATGTACAGACCTATACGGACATTACCAGCTCGAGCGGGAATGAGGCTCTGGCAGAGAGCGCGGATGCGTTCCGGGAGTATATGGAATATGCGGGAACCGACTATATCTATGTGGAAGCCGGTTATCTGACGGAAGATCAGTGGGCGTTCAGGCTTCTGGGCGACAGCATCCGCGCCGGGATCCTGACGGATGTACGTCATGAATACGGCAATGTCATCGCCCGCGTCGATCTGGGCGGCCGGCCCGGAGAGACCGCGGATCAGAACTTCGAGACATTTCAGGAATTTTATGTTCGGGGATCAGGGACGGAAAAATAATTTTGTAATTTTTAAAAATAATGGTTGACTTTTGAAAAAAGGTCTGGTATGATAAACCTCGCCCCTTGAAAAGGGGCATCAATATGGACCTTGACAATTGAAGACTGAACAGTATGCAGAACCCTGAAAGTTCTTTATGAGAAATTTCAGAAACATGTATGC
>CANQGA010000170.1 GCA_947600145.1 uncultured Lachnospiraceae bacterium
CTTCCACGGGATCCGCGGGAACTCGATCTACAGCCACGGCCTGCGTCTGGACGCCGACAGCGATCTGCGCTACGCGCCGGTGACCTTCGAAGGTCAGAAGTATCTGGTCAACGCCTCCGGCACCATCCAGAAAGCGTCCTCTTCCTCCAGATCCGCGGAACGCGCAGACTTAGGCGCCGGTTACCGCGACGTCCGTGACGCCAACGACACGCTCTGGACTGTGGACGTGAACGGAATCATCCGGTAAGAGTCCCCGTTTCGAACGGCGCGGCGCGCCTTAGACGGATCTCTTTCACGCGAAAAATGCCTTTTACAAAAGATATCACCCGTTTTACTGCCGGAATAGGAATATTCTGGCAGTTTTTTTCATAAAATTATGTTGCAAAATGCGATATTTTGCGTTTAAGAATCTGAGATTACGTTGCGAAAAGGACTTGATGAGATGAGAGAATTATCCGTATACTACTGCCGGAAGTGCGGCTACTATGCCTATTATCATCTTCCGAAGAACGCCGTATGCCCGCGCTGCCGCATTTCTATGACGCTTCTGAATATCCGATATCAGGATTTCATGAATCTGGACCTCGAAGAGCGCGACCGTCTGATCGCCTGCAGGATCATCGAAAGCTCCCCCACACTGGTTCACCGCATCTGCCGGCCCGAGGAACTGTATAACCAGCGTCAACTGATCGGGCAGCTGGTGGAAGAGGTCTCCCGGCTGTCAGAGGAGAACCGGGAGCTGAACCACACCGTCGACTGGATGCACAAGACGATCTGGGAACAGCTGCACCGCACCCAGGAGCTGGAGCGGGCGCTGGAACAGCAGAAGAATGCGTAGGGGGAAGAAACCCTGCGCATTCTCCTTCGGATCGATATCATACCAACCCTTACCTGTTTCAGTTTTCCTGTTTTCTCCTTTGGAACCGGCCGGGTGAACGGTCTGCGCTTCAACAGTCCTCCGAAACATATCGGAGGACCAGGCGATTCAGCGTCATCCGCATCTGTACAACGATCTCCATCAATTTGTCGTTGTCTTCCTTCAGTCTGCGATTTTCTTCCTCCAGAACAACCAGTTTCTCCTCGTCAGCCACTTGGTCCCCCCTCCTTTCTGACTGTTTTCCAATATAGCCCATTTTTCAGGGTTTGAAAAGAAATTTCGTTCGCATGATTCGACATCCGGCCCGGCCCGTTCTCCGGCGCGCGTCCCGCGACCACAAAATATGCCCATCAAAAATCCGCGCAGACACCACTTCTGGCGCTTCCCGCGCCGCGCAAAAAAGCGGATTTTGTCGAAATATTTTTGGTAAGATTCTTGTCGGAAAATCGTAAGATTTTCCTTGCGTTTACCCCCTAGTCAAACCCATTTGACTATGCTATAATGTGCGCAAAGAGCAGAAATGAATTGGTGATATCTGGTATGAAGAAGGAGGCTGTGAAGATGAATCGGATCCGTATGACCGCAGTCGCGATTTCCTTTCTGATGATGCTCGCTTCCGCCACGCCGGTCTTTGCCGGTACCTGGACGGAGCATGATGATAAAACCTGGACCTATATCGACGATAACGGCGAGAGCCTGACCGGCTGGATCGAAGACGGCGAGAAGACCTATTATCTGGATGAGGACGGCAATCTCAAGACCGGATGGTTCAAACTGAAGGGTTCCTGGTATTATTTCGATGAGGATGGGGTCCTCGCGAAGAACACATGGATCGACAACTACTATGTGAATTCCGAGGGCAAGATGAAAGGGATCCGTTAAGGGCCGAAGTTAAAACAGCAGAAACGATGAAAGCCGCGGTATTTGAGCCGCGGCCTTTTTATGCCCCTCAGAGATCATTCCCCTTCGAAAGCTATCCGTCCCAGGAGTTATCTGCCTCAGAAGCTGTCTGCCTCAGAAGCTTCGGATCCTGTCGTCTTCATCGCCGGTCGTCTTGTCGATCGAGCGGATCTCCACATAATATCCGGCGGTTTCATTGATCCGGACATAGACGCGGTCCCCCTTCTTCTTTCCGAGGATCGCCTTGCCCAGCGGCGACTCCGTGCTGATGAGACCGCGCAGCGAGCTCCCGCGGATCGAAGTGACCAGACGGTACGTTTCCACCTCGTCGTCATCCTCCATATAAAGCTCCACCGTGTTGTTGAGCCCTACCTCGTCCTCCTTCGACTCGTCGGACACGATCTGGGCAGTCTTTAAAAGCCTCTCCAGATAACGGATGCGGCTCTCGTTCTGGTTCTTATCCTTTTTAGCCGCGTGGTACTCGAAATTCTCGCTCAGATCCCCATGGGCGCGGGCCTCTTTCACCGCCTCCAGCGCCTCTCTGCGCACGACCAGCTTCCGATACTGAATCTCCTCCTCGATCTTTGCAACATCACTTTTTGTCAGCTGCTCCGCCATGATAATCTCCCTCTTTTCCAAGTCTTACTTCTTCCAGATATTCCCTCAGCTCTCCGTCCGCGTGATTTAAGAGATAATTGCCGTTCCGCCCCGGAAACTGCTGCAGATGATTGCTGCGTATCTGTTCATTGATATCGTCCACGGCCTCCCTGAGATCCCTGGCGGACATCAGCCGGCACCCCTGTCCGCGGATGATCAGCTGCTCCAGACCGTCTGAAGTGGCCACCGTGACCACGTGGTTCCGGCCCATCTGATGGGCCAGCTTTTCGATATACTGGTCGGCGGTCTCCGCCTCTTTCGTGTAGACGACATTGATGTTGTGGTAACGGACGGCCTGTCCCAGGCCCCCTTCCACTTTATATGCGTCAAATACCAGGATCAGAATGCATCCCGTATATCCCTGGTAATTGCACATGATATCCATCAGTCTCTGCCTGGCCCCGTCGATGGTGGTCTCCGCCAGCTCATGAAGCTCCGGCCAGGCGTAAATGATATTGTAGCCGTCCACCAGAAGGTATTCCTCCGGGGGAGGCGCATCGTTCTTCACGGGCTTTTCCTGATCGAAAATGACCCGGCGCGCGCCGCTCTCTTCCGGAAGACGGCTTTTCGGCGGGCCGTAGGTTCGGGCAAAAATAGCTTCCAGCTCCTTATCCTCGGCGCCCCAGGAAGCGGAACCGCCCTTTGCCGCCGTGCGGGTCCTCCGGGCCGCCAGGTCGACCGGGCTTTCCAGGTGCATGTAGGATTTCACGTCCCGCCAGCCCACCGCAAATCCCGCGCCGTGGGCGCAGAAAACAGAACCGCAGGGATTATCCATATCCATTTCCGGATCATATCCGGCCGCTGCCGCGACCTCCTCCGCGTTATGGCAGGGCTCATATCCCTTCAGGCTGCAGTGAAGCCTGCCTTTTCCTTTCGAATAGGAGACGACCTCCGCCTGATAGTTCCCCATGGAAGATACCGGCGCTTCTCCGGAGATGACAGCCATACCGCCCTCCATCTCCGGGCCCGCGAATCTTGCCTGCATCCGTTCCAGATCCGAAAGCGCGCGTCCGGCCGACTCCATCGGCACCTCCAGCCTGAACCGGTAAAAAGGTTCCAGCAGCTGATAGTTCCCGGCCGACAAAGCCTGCATCAGACCGTGCCGGACCGCCCGGTAGGTAGCCTGGCGGAAATCTCCGCCTTCCGTATGCTTTAAATGCGCCCGCCCCACCAGAAGCGTGATCTTCATGTCCGTGACCGGCGCCCCGGTCAGGACGCCGATATGGCGCTTCTCCTCCAGATGGGTCAGGATCAGACGCTGCCAGTTCAGATCCAGCACATCGGTGCTGCAGGCGGTCGCAAACGTCAGACCGCTTCCGCGGGGCGCCGGCTCCAGAAGCAGATGGACCTCCGCGTAGTGACGCAGCGGCTCATAATGGCCGATCCCCTCCGCGGGCGCCGTGATCGTCTCCTTGTATACGATATGTCCGGCTCCGAACTCCACATCTGTGCCGAACCGCTCCCTGATCAGGCTCTTCAGCACCTCGATCTGCACCTGCCCCATGACCTGGGCCTGAATCCCGCCCGAGGATTCATCCACTGCAATGCGCAGCATCGGTTCCTCTTCCTCCAGCTGGCGCAGCTTCACAAGCATCCCATGGGCGTCGCACCCCGGCGGCAGCAGCACCTGATAGGTAAGCACCGGTTCCAGAACCGGCGCCCCCTGTTCCCGCTCCGCCTCCGCTCCCAGCGCCTGCCCGGCATAGGTGGTCAGAGGGCCGGTCACAGCGCAGACGACGCCGGGGCCGGCCTCTCCGGCCAGCTCGTACTTCGCGCCGGAATAGATCCGGATCTGATTGACCTTCTCATCTTCCGCTCCACGCGCCGGGGCGCCCGACGCGGAAGGGGTAATGGCCGCGCCGCCCCCGGGATCCGCGGACGGAAGCATGTCCTTCACCTTCAGGATCCCGCTCGTCACCTTCAGATGAGTCAGCCGGGTCCCCTGTTCATCGCGGGAGATCTTGAATACGCGGGCGCCGAACGGACCGCCGGCGCTCTTTCCGCCGACGGCAGGATCCCCCGGAGTGCCGCCGGTGAACTCTTCCAGCCCCCGCAGCAGTTCCTCCACGCCCCAGAGTCTTAACGCCGAACCGAAATAGCAGGGAAATACCTTGCGGGCCGCGACCATCCTCCGGACGTCTCCGCGGAGGATTTTCCCCGTTTCTAGGAAACGCTCCAGGACCTCCTCGTCGCACATGGCCAGTTCTTCCATCGCCCCGGCCGCGCCGGACGCGATATCCGCCAGCACCGGCACATCGCCGGGCGCCTCCGCGCCGTCTCCCGCGCGGACCGGCGCCGCGTCATAAAGCGCCTCGTCATCCGGCGGCGCGCCGTCCCGCGCTGCCGAAAGCCCGTTGAACGGAACACAGTTTCCGTCCAGGCATTTCCGCATATCCGCCAGCACGGCCCGCCAGTCTGTCCCGGCCTGATCCATCTTATTGACAAAGATATATGTGGGAACTCCGTAACGCTCCAGCAGACGCCACAGCGTCTCCGTATGCCCCTGAACACCGTCCGCTCCGCTCACGACCAGGACCGCGCAGTCCAGCACCTGGAGGGTCCGCTCCGTTTCCGCCGAGAAATCCACATGCCCCGGCGTATCAAGAAGCGTCACCCGCAGTCTCCCCAGATCAAACACCGCCTGTTTGGAAAAGATCGTGATGCCTCTGGCCCGCTCCAGCGCGTAAGTATCCAGAAACGCGTCCCGATTGTCCACGCGGCCCAGCCGGCGGATCGTTCCCGTCTGATAAAGGATCCCCTCCGAAAGCGTCGTCTTGCCGGCGTCCACATGGGCCAGGATCCCGATACATATATTTTTTTCCGGTTTCTTCTCCGGCGTACCGCTCATCCGAAACGCTCCTTTGTCTACTGCTTTACCATCGTCTGAACCAGGTTCCGCAGCGTCTTTTCACTGAGAACGACGTTCTGCGTGAACGCGTTGACCACAACTGCCTGGACGCCCGGCAGGGCCAGCGCGATCTGGGCGCAGTCAAGGAACGTCAGGCGGACCCATAAGAACCTCTGACGGTACTCCTCCGGTGCCTGCGACTGCTGCGAGAACACGGGGAACAGTAAAGAGCCGTCCTGTTTGCCCAGGATATCCGGCCGCATATCCTGAATCTGATTCATGGTGATCGGGTCGCCGTTCTGCGCATTCAGGAACCGTTTCCGCGTCTCCTCGGACATCTGGGGAGACGCAGGCACCCAGACGCTTCCTGCCAGAAGACATTTAAGCGCCGCCTCAAAGCTCTCATAATCCTTCTTCCCGGCATATTCCGAGAGAAGCCCCGTCAGAAGCCGCTCCCTGTTATCCTGCTCCGCGTTCTTCGCCTGCCCCGCGTTCTTCGCCTGCCCCGCGTTCTTCGCCTGCCCCGCGTTCTTTGCCTGTCCCGCGTCAGGCTGCGCTGCCGAAACGCCTTTTTTAAATTTATCGAAAAAACCCATATCCTGCCTCCTCGTATTTTGCTGCTAAGGATATTATACGAAAAAAACGGGCCTTCGTCCAGCCATCCCCCGACTTATTTTGCTGTTTTCATGGCCGACAAGAATAATCATACAAAGCTGCGGACACTTTGGAGGAACCTTTTCCTCCCCCCTTGACTTTTTCAAAAAAATGTGTATAATAAGTAACATAGGTTGCGCAACTGCTGATGCATTATGATGGGAGGAACATGAGTATGCCGCCGAAATTCAAATTCACACGGAACGAGATCACAAGCGCCGCACTGAACCTGACACGCAAGGCCGGCCCCGACGGACTCACCGCACGGGCGCTTGCGGAGGAGCTTGGCTGTTCGGTCAAGCCGATTTTCGGGCTGTTCAAGAACATGGAGGAAGTGCAGGGAGCGGTTCTGTCCG
>CANQGA010000171.1 GCA_947600145.1 uncultured Lachnospiraceae bacterium
CCGCATGAACACCATCATTCAAAAGCTGCGCCGGGGAACGCTTGACGAAAAAACCGCCAGCCTGATGAAGCGGCTGGCAAAGGACAAGATGGAACGCGCCATCTCCGACCGGGCATACGCAAACGGCCCGTATGAATCGGAAATGGCGCAGGAGGCGCTTCTTGCGGAAGCGCAAAAGTATTTGAAATGAACGGAGGCGGTAAGGCATGGGCGGACTCTTTTCAAAATATCCTTTTCAGGCGGATGCCCGCGGCCTTACCATGTTTGAGGTCAGCCACGTTTACCAGCTTACGCCGGAACCGCCGGTCATGGAGTGTGTCAATGACTATATCGTTGCGGCGATAGAGCAGGACGATCTCAGATATTTTTTATACTTCCTGCACCATACCGAACCCCGCCTGAATGGGCGCGTCAAAAGTTTTCTGCTGCGGGAGGGACTGGACAGATACGACCCGGAGCGGTTTCTGGACTACAAGCAAAACTGCGTCCTCGCCATGCTGGAGTGTTTGAAAACTTACGACCCGGACAAGGGGGCGGAGTTCCTCACCTACGCCCACCGCTTCATCGGGAACGCCCTGCTCGACTGCCGCATGAAGGAAGAAAGCGGCTCCTTTTCCTCGCTGGACGAATACAAAAATGTGCGCGGCATCGCGTGGCTCTACAACCAATCCGGCGACAGGAAAGAGGCGGTTGCCCGGTATGCGGAGCAGGAGGGATGTTCTGAGGAAACGGCGGAGCAGTATCTGGCCGTGGCGCGGTTTAACCGAAGTCAGGTTCCGTTCTATGCCACCGTGCAGGATGAGGACGCGGAGGAAACCGGCGAGGATGTGACGCGGGATGATTCCTGGGACTATACCGCCATCCTATGGAACGGCATACAAGCAAAAGCCGTGCAGACGGAATTTGAAAAACTGAGTTACCGGGAGCAGCGTTTGCTGGAGGAACGCAACGCCGTCTGCATGACCTGCGGGCGGGTCAGCCCATTGCCGCGGCGCAGGACATTCGAGGATTTGGCGGTGATGTTTGAAGGCAGCTCTGCCAGCGGAGCGGAGAGGGCGTACCGGCGGGCGGTGGAGAAGCTGACCGTCCTGCTGGTGGAGGCCGGTGCGCTTCACGCAATCCGGCTCAGACAGAAAACCAAAACCAGCCGAAAAAAGAAAATCGCCGCCGCAGTCTACGAATATCAGGCAGACTGTGACGGCGAATGGGGCGAGATTCAATTTGACTTTGAGAGCGGCACAGCAAAGATCGTCCGGCTGGCCGATTGGGACACGATTGTAAGCAAGATGTTTGCAGAACGAGCAGTGAAGTATATTCGGTCTTGTGATATAAAACATTTGCCTAAAGTGCTGCTGGTGGCGTTTTGAGATTCCTATATTTCAAACAATTCAAATCTGAAAAATAGCCGCTGTAAGATTCTTGGAGCAATGATATTGACAAAATGACGTAGGTTCACTATCATATTTTTAATGCGGCGGCAACTGCCGCAATGTTAAAGGCCGGAGCTTCTTCCGCCGCAACCGGCGAAAACGCGGTCGTTGTCTGCGGGGGAGAGGCGGACATTATCGTCGGACCCATTGGGATCGTCATAGCGGATTTCATGCTCGGAGAAATTACGCCGAAAATGGCGCTTGCTGTGGCGCAGAGCGATGCAATGCGCGTACTGATCCCGTTCAGTCATTGCGACAATATCATCGCAGGAGCGAAAAGGCCAGCACAACAAAGCTGATTCAAGAAGCCGTTACAGAAATAATCAAACGGAACATACGGTATAGATTTTAATCGGCGATGATTTATAATGGATCTAGTCGAAGAACGGAGGAACGGCCATGAATATCCTGCACATGAAATACGCCTATGAGGTCGCCAAAACCGGGTCCATCAACAAGGCTTCCGAAACGCTGCTCACAGCCCAACCCAATTTGAGCCGTTCCATTAAAGAGCTGGAGGCGGATCTGGGGATCACCATCTTCGACCGCTCCGCAAAGGGGATGAAGCTCACACCGGAGGGGGAGGAATTCATACGCTACGCCTCCGGCGTGCTGGATCAAATCAATGACATTGAGCAAATGTACCGCGAGGGTAAGACGAAAAAGCAGCGTTTTTCCATTTCCGTACCGAGAGCGAGCTATATCTCCGCCGCCTTTGCCCGGTTCTCCCGGAGCATTGGGCCGGACGCTGCCGAGATCTTCTATAAGGAGACGAATTCCAGAAGGGCGATCAAGAACATTCTGGATTCGGATTACAAGCTGGGGATCATACGGTACGCGCAGAATTACGACAAATATTTCCGCACCATGCTGGAGGAGAAGGAGCTCACCTGGGATCTTGTGGCGGAATTTCACTATGTCCTTCTGATGAACAGGGAGAGCCCTTTGGCAAAGCTCCCGAAAATCCATCTTTCGGACCTTGCCCCGTATATCGAGATCGCTCACGCGGACCCCTATGTTCCCTCTCTGCCCATGGCGCAGGTGCGGAAAATGGAGCTTCCGGATGAGACCGACAGACGGATCTATGTTTTTGAGCGGGGCAGCCAGTATGATCTCCTGGCGAGGAATCCAAACACCTTTATGTGGGTATCACCTTCGCGGAAAAAGCTCTTGGACGGATTTGGCCTTGTTCAGCGCGACTGCCCGGACAACAGGAAAACGTACCGCGATGTGCTTATACATAAAACCGATTACAGACTCACGGAACTGGATAAACAGTTCATCACCGAGCTTTGCGAGGCAAAGAGGAAGTATTTGAAATATCAACACGAGGATTGACTCCCGTCACCTAAATCTTACTCTGCCATCGTGCGGCGTGTGTTCAACTCATTTTTCCTTGATGCATTCTTATGCCTATTCCATGATCCGGCGCGGTAAAAACAGATGGAGCAGACCGCCGCGACGGACCAGCCGAACGGCCACGCGCACCATATTCCGGTAGCTCCCAGAGGTGTCTGCGCCAAGGTGAGAGCTAAAACGACCCGGAGAATCAAGTCAGCAAAGGTAGCTGTCATAAACTTTTTCATCTGTTCGGCCCCACGGAGAATGCCGTCTGCCACCAGCTTTACTGAAATCACAAAATAGAACGGGGAGAGAATACGCAGAAATGTACTGCCGACTTGGAGGGCTGTCACCGTGGGTTCATCCAGAAACAGATACAGAAGGAATCGCCCCGCAAAGAAGTACAGCAGAAACAGCGGTAGACTTAGCAGCCACACAAGCTTCACACCAGCGCGGAAGCCTTCTTTTACTCTTGGCAATTTCTGCGCGCCAATATTCTGCGCAGTATAGTTTGAGATGCCGTTGCCCAAGGTTGTAAACGAAGTTATGACAAGGTTGTTCAGCTTGACCACCGCAGAATATCCGGCCATAACGCTGGTGCCGAAACCGTTGATAGCGCCTTGAATGATAATGTTTCCCACAGAGATAAAACTCTGCTGCAGAATACTTGGGACCGCGATGACAGCGAGCTGCTTCAAAATCGGAAATGAGAAGCACCTGAAATCCCCCGATACCTGTATTTTCTTCAAGCGCAAGAGTACTACAGTCATAGCCAACACACAACTGATTCCCTGACAGATAAAAGTAGCCCAGGCAACACCGCTTACTCCCATATCAAAGGCGGTGACAAAAAGGATGTCCGCTCCTATATTGGCGGTGGAGGAGGCTGCCAGGAAAACAAATGGGGTGTGAGAATCGCCCAAGGCGGAAAAGATGCCGTTGGCAATGTTATAAAAGAACACAAAGGGCAGCCCCATAATATAAATGTCCAGGTATAGCTTGGAATCAGCGAATGCTTCGGCCGGGGTATGGATCATGCGGAGCAGCGACTCACAGCCTATCATACCTCCGATCATCAAAACTCCGCAGATCACCGCACTTGCAACACATGCGGTGGATACGGCTGTTTTCATTTGACAATAGTCTTTTGCCCCAAAAAAATGTGACACAACAACTGAGCAGCCGATATTGCATCCAAAAGCGAAAGCAATAAAAATCAGCGTGACTTCATAACTGTTTCCCACAGAAGCAAGGGCGGTTTCTCCAATGAATTTGCCCGCGACTAAACTGTCGGCAATATTGTACAGTTGCTGAAAAATAATACTGCCAAACAACGGAAAGCAAAACCGCCATAGAACAGTCTCCGGTCTTCCGACTGTCAAATCTTTGTTCATAGTGATATACTCCTCCTTTTGCTGAAATCGTATTGACTCCAGACTGCAAAGCGATTATAATACCGGCACAGATATATGTAAAATATTAATTTTTGAACGTGTATATATCAAATTGATATGGTGAAAGATATGGATCTCAGCTATGACAGTTATCGAATTTTTTATTATGTCGCCAAATATCAAGGGTTTACTCATGCGGCTCTTGTCTTGGGAAACAACCAGCCCAATGTCACTCGAACGATCAAGAATTTGGAGCAGGCATTGGGATGCAAACTGTTCGTTCGTTCAAATCGCGGAGTTCAGTTGACGCCGGAGGGCGAAAAGCTGTACGCCCATGTTTCCCTGGCGTTTCAGCATATCCAAGCCGGGGAGGCCGAGCTTGCGGCAAATCAAAGTCTGGAGAGCGGTGTTGTGACGATAGCCGCCAGTGAAATTGCCCTGCACTACTGCTTGCTGCCCGTACTAAAAGCCTATCGCGCAAAGTATCCGGGTGTTCGTATTCGGGTATTCAACAACTCCAGTCCCCAGGCTGTTGAAGTGCTGAAAAATGGGTTGGCTGATTTCGCCGTAGTAACAGCGTCACACGATTTTCCCAAAACGATAAGCTGCCATAGAATTATGGATGTACAGGAACTGCCCATCGCCGGAGAACCTTTTTCTTTTTTACGGGAGAAATCACTTACATTGAAAGAATTATCATGTTATCCCTTAGTTGGTCTTGCGCCAAACACTTCGACCTTTGAATTTTACAGCCGGCTGTTCGGAGCACAGGGATCGATTTTCCAGCCTGATGTGGAGGCAGCCACAGCAGACCAAATCCTCCCCATGATAAAGATCGGCTTGGGAATCGGGTTTGCGCCAACGGCCTTTGCTCAAGACGATATACTGTCAGGAAATGTGTTTGTCCTACAACTAAACCAGACTGTTCCGACTCGCCCGATCTGTTTTTTGAAACAGACAGGCCAACCGCTGAGCCTTGCGGCGAAAGAATTGGAAACAATGATCGTGAACAAATCTTAGCGGCGGGCGATCTCCGCTGTGCCGCTCTCAGACTTATACTAATATTCAATTGAATCCCGCCCTGCTCGCCGTCTCGGTCTGCTGATATTCGCAGACTGCGGCGGCGATTTTCTTTGCTCTTCGTGGCGGGACCGTGTTGCGTATCCGATAGGAGTTATATCGATAACTATAACACAGATATACTTTTTTGATTATTCCAAATCGGCCTGACAGATGATACTCTTAATGCGGCCAAAAAACCGGGCCCATTGGAGGTGGATGGATGGTACGGACAGCGTTACCCAGAGCGACACTTGGAAGGCTCCTCGGGTATCTTGCGTATTTGAGATCCCCGGCAGCCGGGAGCGGACAGATCTCCGCCACGGCCATTGCGAGGGCGCTGGAGCTGGGCGAAGTCCAGGTGAGGAAGGATCTCAACCTGATCAGCGGCACCGGCAGGCCGAAGGTCGGGTATGAGAAGGACGTGTTGATACACGATATTGAGCTGGCACTGAGGCCCTCCGGGGACAGCAGGGCTGTCATTGCGGGAGCAGGTAAGCTCGGAGCGGCGCTGTTGGGCTTTGACGGATTTCGGGATTACGGGATCACGATAGAGGCGGCCTTTGAAAAAGACGGCGGCGATTGGGAGACCGTCGCGGGAAAACCGATTTACCCCATGAGGGAGCTTCGGCATTACTGTCAGGTACACGACATAAGGCTTGGCATTATCACCGTACCGCGTGAAGCCGCGCAGATGGTTTGCGATGAGATGGTGAGCTCCGGGATAGAGGCGATTTGGAATTTTGCCCCCATATCGCTTCAGATCCCAGAACGGGTGAAGCTAAGGCAGGAAAATCTAGCCTTATCATTGGCGTATCTCAATATGTCAATGGAAAACAGTTATCAAAATCCGGCAATGGGAACATGCCGATAAAACCAATAATCTATCGAGAGGTAAAACAGCATGAAAGACTATGAGATCGTTGACAATGTTGACAAGCTCGAAGCCGCGATAGCGCGGGTGCGGGCGGCACAGCGGATATTCTCCACCTACACCCAGGAGCAGGTGGACAAGATCTTTCTGGCCGCGGCCAGCGCAGCGAACCGCGCGCGCATCC
>CANQGA010000172.1 GCA_947600145.1 uncultured Lachnospiraceae bacterium
CCGGAAATAAGCTGGTGGAATTTGAGATCCAGCGGGACGCCTACGATCTGCCGGTCTATGAGCAGGTCATGGACGGCTACCGGAAGCTTCACGCGGACATTGCCGCGGGCCGGATCATTTCTGCCTACGCGGTGGAGGGGCATGGTCTGGCCGAGGCGGTCAGCAAGATGGCTTTCGGCAATCAGCTTGGCGTGAAGATCGAGCATAATCTGGATCCGCGGGACTTCTTCGCGCCGGCCTGGGGCAATATCGTCTGCGAGGTGCCGGCGGACAAGGTAGGAGAGCTGACGATTTCCTACCGGCTGATCGGCGAGGTGACGGGGGACGGCACGCTTCGCTACGGCGCGGCGGCGATCTCCCTGAAGGAAGCCCTTTCCGCCTGGACCGCGACCCTTGAACATGTATTCCCGACCGTCTCCGGCGTGGAGCAGACGGAGGTCCCGAACCAGGTGTATCACGCAAAGAATGTGTATGTCTGCAGAAATAAAGTGGCGAAGCCGCATGTATTTATCCCGGTATTCCCGGGCACCAACTGCGAGTACGACAGCACGAAGGCGTTTGAGCGCGCGGGCGCGGAGGTGACCACGAGGGTGTTCCGCAACTTAAGCGCCAATGATATCCGCGAGTCCGTGGACGAGTACAAAAAGGAGATCGAAAAGGCCCAGATCGTCATGTTCCCCGGCGGCTTCTCAGCCGGCGACGAACCCGAGGGTTCGGCCAAGTTCTTCGCGACCGTGTTCCGCAACGCGGCGATCAAGGAGGAGATCGAGAAGCTCCTGCATGAGAGGGACGGCCTGATGCTGGGTATCTGCAACGGCTTCCAGGCGCTTGTAAAGCTGGGCCTGGTGCCGGAGGGAACCATCGCCCCGCAGCGCGCCGATTCGCCGACGCTGACGATGAATACCATCGGACGCCATGTGTCCAAGATGGTCTACACCAAGGTGGTCACCGACAAGTCCCCGTGGCTTGCGCTGGCCCAGCCCGGCGGCGTCTACTGCAATCCGGCTTCCCACGGCGAGGGACGTTTCGTGGCAAGCGACGAGTGGCTCAGGAAGCTGTTCGAGAACGGCCAGGTAGCGACCCAGTACGTCAACGACAAGGGAGAGCCGACGATGGATGAGTTCTGGAATCCCAACGGCTCCTACATGGCCATCGAGGGCATCACAAGCCCCGACGGACGGATCCTGGGCAAGATGGCCCATTCCGAGCGCCGCGGAGAGGCGGTCGCCGTCAATATCTACGGCGAGCAGGATATGAAGATCTTCGAGGCGGGAGTGGCGTATTTCAGATAATGGATACAAGCAGGGCGTCACTGGCGCTCTGCCTGCATGGAAATACAAGCAGGGCGTCACTGGCGCTCTGCTCGCATGGAAATATGGAAACGGCGCGGCGGGCCGAAAGCCGCGCCGTTTCCATAAATTTTGGGGAGGGAATGTTTTATGAATGCTCAGAATTACAGAGAGGAACTGGAGCAGATGCGCGGGGATCTGGCCCGCGCCGGCTTCGGAAGCTTCCTGATCATTCCGTTAAAATATGAACCGGGAGAGGTGAGGAGGTCCTGGCTTCAGGAGAACTGCGAAAGACAGCCGGTCTCCACGATGGATATTAACGAGGCCGTCAAGGACAATCTCAATTCTGACGACGGCATCCGGATCCTTGAACGCTATTATGTATCGGGAGAGGCCCTGGAGAGGCTTCTGTTCGGAGACACCGCCGCGGAACCGGTCAGGCTGTACGCCTGCGAACAGGATGAAAAGCCTGAGGAAGCTGCTGCGCAGAAGAGCCGGTTTGTGCTTTTTTCGGCGTATTTCTATCTCTTTCACACGCAGACGGCGTTCCTCTGCCTCGGGATCACCTATTCCGACATCGCTGTTCTGGAGCGCATCTGCAACCTGGGATACGCGGACAGCCGCGCTGTCTATTACTATCGGGACGGCAGCGGACTGCACGGATTCTCCCTTGATGATAAGTTGCGGGAACTTTGTTCCATGGCAGGGCTGGAATGCTTCTTTCAGGCAGGTTCCTCGCTTTTTCTGGAGAGCTATATCTACACGCTGGCCGTGGTTCCCAGGCGTTTCCATTATCTGGAAAGCGTCCGCAGTCTCACGTTCAACCTGCATCAGATGCTTCCGCTTGGAACTGAGATGGACGATGATTCGGAGGGCGACGTTCATTATGTCTACTCGGTAAAATCGCAGGAGCTTGACAGCTACCGCTGGGGCTGCTGCGTAACCTCACAGACGATCTGTTATGTGGTGGCAGATGAGACGCTGAATCTGGAGGCAGAGTTTCTCAGTCAGGCGGAAGACGGTCTTCCGGTCGTGCTTCTTGCGCTCTATGAGAAATACAGCTGCCTGCGGTTTGCGCAGCTTTTGGTCACCGTGGATAAGCGAAAGCTGCATATGTTGCGCAGGCTGAACCGGCAGATGCTTGAATTCCGTGCTTACGGCACGATCCATCCCAGTCACATTTCCCGTTGGTACAATGTAAAGCAGATCTATCAGTATCTGATCGAGACGAACGGCATCGATGCCGCCATTGAGGATGTGAATAATAAGCTGAACGTCCTGGCCGAGCATCAGAAGGAAGTGGAGGCGAGTACGAACGAGGCGGTGATGGGCCTGATCACGCTTTTCGGCATTGTCTCCATTCTGGCTTCGCTGCTGACCATTATCCAGATCCTGCAGGGCGGCGGCTACTGGACGATCACGGTTGCCGCGCTGCTGCTGATCATCGCCGGAGCGGCGCTGGCGGCGCTCTGGCGCAGCCGGGAGTAGACGGGGAGGGGGGAATCAGCGGACTAGTACAAGATTGCGGCTACTCCTGTTAAAAAACGCGTTATATTCAGAGAAAGTCCTAATAAAAAATGTGAATATAAATATAAAAGTTCTGCTAAAAAATGTTGATAATATATCGTAAACAGGATATAATATCCATGAAGATATCTGATCCGGTTCTGAACAGGTCCGGCATGGCTCTGCAGAAAACCGGGAAACCCGCAGATCTGCCATAGAGAGGAGGGGTCGGGCGAGGATCGGTCCGGCAATGTGATGATACGATATGCGATGGATCAGTTGTTGGAGTGGAAGAACAGGCCAAACCGCAAGCCATTGCTCCTGAAAGGCGCCCGTCAGGTTGGAAAAACCTGGCTGATGAAGGAGTTTGGGCGTCTGTATTTTAAGAAAGTTGCTTATGTGACATTTTATAATAATCAGAGGATGAAGCACGTTTTTGAGGATGACTATGATATCCCGAGAATATTGATGAATATCAATATCGAAACGCAGACAGAAGTTTCACCGGATGATACGCTCATTATTTTTGATGAGATTCAGGACGCTCCGCGCGCTTTGGAATCGCTGAAGTATTTCTGTGAAAATGCCCCGGAATATGCTGTAATCGCGGCCGGCTCTCTTTTGGGTGTCGCGATTCATGAGGGTGTTTCCTTTCCTGTCGGAAAGGTGGATATGCTGGAGCTTTATCCGATGAATTACCGCGAATTTCTTGAGGCAATGGGAGAAAAGCACCTGGCGGATCTTCTGAAAACGAGAGAATACGATGTAATGAAGAATTTCAGTCCCACGTATATTTTCTGGCTGAAAAATTATTTCTATGTGGGCGGAATGCCGGAAATCGTGGATTATTTTGCGGCGCATAAGAACTATCAGGAGGTGCGGAGACTGCAGAATGGAATTTTGTCCCAGTATGAGGATGATTTCGGAAAGCACGCCGGCAGCGCGGAAATGGCGCGGATCCGGATGGTGTGGAATTCCATACCGATGCAGCTGGCAAAAGAAAACAAGAAATTCTTTTTCGGGCAGATAAAAAAGGGATCCAGAATGAAGGATTATGAAGTTGCGATCGAATGGCTGCTGGACTGCGGGCTGATCCGGAAGGTTTATAAAGTGAGTAAACCGGCCGTGCCGCTGAAAGCCTACATGGATTTTTCTGCTTTTAAGCTCTTTCTTTTGGATGTGGGACTTCTGGGAGCGCTAAGCGATCTGGACGCAGGGTCTATTCTTGAAGGGAATGAAATCTTTGCAGAGTTTAAGGGCGCCCTTACCGAGCAGTATGTTTTGCAGGAGCTGGCGGCAGCTGCCGAATACACGCCGTATTATTTTGGAACGGATTCGCAGAATTTTGAGATGGATTTTATGATCCAAAAAGGGAAAGCCGTCGTTCCGATCGAAGTGAAAGCCGGGGTAAGCACTCAGGCCAAGAGCATGAAGGCGTATTGCCGGAAATACGAGCCGGAATATGCGGTGCGCGTTTCTATGCTGGATTATACGGAGCAGGAATATCTTACGAATATTCCTCTTTACGCTGTCTGCAACATATAACGGTGCAGCAGCGTTGCGATCCCGCTGCATAACTCTGCCCTGTATGTCACGCGGGACACGAGCGGCGCACAGAAGGCGTTGGTGGCTCAAAGTCATTATATCTGTTTTGCAATTGTCCCCAAAAACGAAAATGGATACAAGCTTGAAATTTCGGCGAATTGGAGTATAGTAGAGATATACCCATATGGTTCGGCGGAATGGAGCCTGCATGGGCGGGCGGGTAACGATAAACGGTGTCGGAAGGAGAGGTCAATTATGACGGCAAAGAAGATTTTGATCGTGATCGATATGCAGAAGGATTTTATCGACGGCAGTCTCGGCACGCCGGAGGCGCAGGCCATTGTGGAAAATGTGGTCGGCCTGATCGACGGTTTTGACGGGGAAGTGCTGTATACGCTGGACACGCATTTTGAGAATTACATGGATACGCTGGAAGGGAAGAAGCTGCCGGTCATGCACTGCATCCGGGGAACGGAAGGGTGGCAGGAGGAGCCGCGGGTTCTGGCCGCCCTTAAGCGGAAGAACGCGAAATGTTTTGAGAAGCCGACGTTCGGTTCCTATGATCTGGTCGATTATGTGTATGGTGCTGTGTGCGGCGGGGATGCGGCCGCGGCCGGACATTCTGGCGGGAAGCCTGAAGCGGCCGCGGAGATCACCCTGGCCGGTCTCTGCACCGACATCTGCGTGGCCTCCAACGCGATCCTGCTTCGCGCCAAGCTGCCGGATACGGTGATCCGCGTGAAGGCTGACTGCTGCGCCGGCGTGACGCCCGCGTCCCATCAGGCGGCTCTGACCACGCTTGCCATGTGCCAGATGGATATCATCTGACGGATCCATGAGAATTTGAAAGGAGATGGAATTTATGCGAAACTATTCATCCAGGGCATCAGAGGCGCTGGCCGGAAGCAAAACGACGGTTCTGTCTTACGGACAGCAGGTTCTCTTGAAGGAGACGGACAGCAGGAAGGCGGGCTGCGTAGACCCTTATGAGGCGGCTTATGTGAATCCGGATCGGCCCAGGCTTCCGGGGAAGCCGCCCGAAACGCCGCAGGAGATCGTGGCGATGTACCGGGAGATCTTCGGCTGTCACAATTATAATCTGAATGAGAGGGAGATCTATACAAAATATGAGGAGCTTACCGTCGGCGGGAGAACGGTCGGACTGTGGAGATATTATCTGCGCCGCCGTTCGGAGCAGCCGCGGCCCTGCCTGGTCTATATCCATGGCGGCGGCTGGGTGGCCGGAAGCGTTTATACGGTAGAGAATCCCTGTAAGCTCATTGCCGAGCTGGCGGATGCGGTCGTTTTTAATATCGATTATACACTGGCGCCGGAGGGACGGTTCCCAGCGGCGTTTGATGAGATCTGGGCGGCGATCGGACACATTTACTGCCATGCTTCGGAATATGGCATCGATCCGGCCCGGATCATGGTGGCCGGGGACAGCGCCGGCGGCAATCTGACCGCCGCCCTGGCTCTTCGTGACCGCGACGAAGGCACCCATCGGATCGCGAAGCAGTTCCTTCTGTATCCTGCGGTTACGATTGGTAAAAAGGTTGCGGAAGGTTACAAGTGGAGTCTGGATCAGTACGAGATCAGCGAGGAGGCGAAGGGACGTGTCCTTCCGTCTCTGCAGCTGGGCCGTTCGTCCGAGAAGGAGAATGAAGGCGCGAGCGGGGAAGACGGAGAGAAGGCGGACAGCGGGAAAGATGGCGGCGACAGCATGCTGAGGTTCTATGTATCGGATCCGGCGCTGGGCGATACGCCTTATGTAAGCCCCATGCTGGCGGAGAGCTTTGAGAATGTGGCCCCGGCGGTGATCGCCACGGCGGAGTATGACGGACTTCGTCTGCGAATCAGATTCTTAAGCTGCGTCTTATCGCCGCCGGA
>CANQGA010000173.1 GCA_947600145.1 uncultured Lachnospiraceae bacterium
GAGGCGTCCACGCTTTCCACCGGGGAGCGCCAGCGGATGCAGCTGGCGCGGGCCGTCCGCAACCGCACGACCGGCGTTTTGTATGTGCTGGACGAGCCGTCCATCGGACTGCATCCGCAAAATATCGAGGGCGTCACCGGCGTGATGGACGATCTGGTGGCGGACGGAAATTCGGTGATCCTGGTGGATCACGACACGACGATCCTTGCCCACGCGGACTGGCTGATCGAGCTGGGGCCTGAGGCCGGCGCCGGCGGGGGAAATGTGATCGCGGAGGGAGAGATCACGCAGATCGAAAATGATCCGGCTTCGAAGATCGGTGGTTTCCTGTCCGGACGGTCAGCCGTCCGGCTGCGCCGTAAGCTCCATCCGGACGAGATCTTCGCGCTGGGGCGGATCCATTTGTCCACGGGGCCCATCCATACCGTGCAGCCGCTGGAGGTGGATTTCCCGAAGGGGCGGCTGATCGCCGTCACCGGGGTGTCCGGTTCGGGGAAGACCACGATGGTGCTGGAAAGCCTGATCCCGGCGCTTCAGTGTCTGGTGAGCGGGGAGCGTTTTCCGGAGCATATACGGTCGGTTTTGGCCGAAGGGATCCGCAGCGTCAAGCTGATTGACGCCGCGCCGATCGGCATCAATGTCCGATCCACGGTGGCCACTTACGCCGATGTCCACGACGAACTGCGCAAGATCTATGCCAGGACGGAGGACGCGAAGAACGGTGGCTATAAGGCGGGGGATTTCTCCTATAACACCGGAAACCTGCGCTGCCCGGTCTGCGACGGGACAGGATCGATCAGCCTGGACGTGCAGTTTCTGCCGGATGTGGATATTCCCTGTCCGGAGTGCCGCGGAAGCCGGTATTCGAAGGAAGCGTACCGGATCCGGCGGGTTCCGAAGAAGGGCGCGGGACGGGCGCTGTCGCTTCCGGAGCTGATGGACATGAGCGTGGACGAGGCGATGGAGGTCTGCCGGGATCTGCCCAATGTCTTCCGGAAGCTGCAGGTCCTGCACGATCTGGGACTGGGATATCTGACACTGGGTGAGGAGACGCCGGGGCTCTCCGGCGGGGAAGCCCAGAGACTGAAGCTGGCCAGCGAGATGGGACGCGGCCAGGAGGACGCGGTATTTGTCTTCGACGAGCCGACCATCGGGCTTCATCCGCTGGACGTTCTGACGCTTCTTAAAGTATTCAGGCGTCTTACGGAGAGCGGCGCGACGGTGATCGTCATCGAGCACGATCTGGACGTGATCCGCAATTCGGATTACTGCGTCGATCTGGGGCCGGGCGGAGGCGCCCACGGCGGCCGCGTCGTGGCCTGCGGGACACCGGAGGAGATCCGGGAGAATCCGGAGAGCGTTACGGGAAGATACCTGTGAGCGCAGGAAATCCGAAAGCTGCCGGGAGATTTAAGTATTCATTATAGGACAGAGAAGAACAACAGCGGAAGGAAGAGGATAACTATGATGAAAAGAACGAGGATCACCGCGGCCGCGGCTGTATCCATTATGATTTTCGCGCTGCTTGCCGGATGCTCCGGCGGGCAGAAGAAAACGGAACCGGCGGAGACAGCGGCGGAAGCAACGGAGACGGCGGCGGCGGAAGCAACGGAGACAGCGGCGGCAGAAGCAACGGAAACAGCGGCGGCGGAACCAGCGGAGACGGCAGCGCCGGAAGCGGAAGAAACGGCTGCTTCGGGAACGGAGGAGTATCTGTCCTGCCCGAGGATCGGAGCGGACGATTTCCCGAAGCTGGACGGTTCCACGGCAACGCTGCCCATTTCCCAGGCGATCTACCGGCTGGCGACCGGCGCTTCGCAGACGGAAGCGGAGCAGGTGATCTCCCACAATAAGACTTCACGGTCCTATCTGAACCTGGCGCAGCTGAAGGATCCCAACGCGTATTCATATGGGAAGGAATCGGAGGAGCCGCCGGATCTGGTCATTGCCTATGAGCCGGGGGAAGAGGTGCGGTCGCTCTTAAAGGACGCGGGGGACCCGCTTGATATCCGCCCCATCGGCCGGGACGCCCTGGTATTTCTGGTCAATGACTCCAATCCGGTCCAGTCGGTCACCGCTTCCCAGATCGTGGATATCTACGGGGGCGATATCACAAACTGGTCTGATGTCGGAGGCAGGGACGAGAAGATCGAGGCGTTCCAGCGCAACAAAAATTCCGGCAGCCAGAATCTGATGGATTCGCTGGTGATGAAGGGCAGGCCCATGGCGGAGGCGCCCGAGGCCTACTACGAGGGAGATATGGCGGAACTGGTAAGCAGCATCGCCGGCTATGACAACAGCGGCAACGCGCTGGGATATTCCGTGTATTATTATGTCCAGAACATGTATGTGCTTCCCGGGATCCGTCTGCTCGGGATCGACGGAGTTGTGCCGGATACAGATTCGATCCGGGAGGGAAGATATCCCTATGTCAATGATTTTTACGCCGCGGTCAGGAAGGATGAGCCCCATGACTCGCCGGCCTACCTGCTGTTTGAGTGGCTGACTTCGGACGACGGACAGTCCCTGGTCAACGGACTGGGTTACGTAGGCGTGACCGGCGCGTCCCGCAGTCTTCCGGAGGCTTTGACGCAGGAAGAGCAGGAGTACGGACAGATCCCGCTCCCGGAAGGGACGCTGATCGCCTGCAATATGGGATCCGGAGTGGGATTCTTCGACGGCCGTATGCGGCTGGTCCATTTTGTGGGCAATGTGGGGACGGAGGACGAGTTTTATTACGGCTACTACCGGCACATGGAGAGCAGTGAATACCGGACAGACCGGCTGACGCCGCTCTGGTCCAACGGCGCCCACGATGAAACGGGTTACGGACTTTATTCCCTGAAGGATAAGAAATGGGCGTATCCGCCTCCCTGCGGAAATCTGATACAGAGGAAAAACGGATATCTGCTTACGAGAGCGGGAGAAAATGGCGAAGCCATCTGCGTAGACTGGGAAGGGAATATCCTGATGAGCGGAGATACGGTCGCGGATATGGCGCGCGGCTTTGACGATGACATGAACCACGTCGAGGATCCCATGGGTTATCCCGGCTTTCTGTGGGGAAATTCATTTGCGGAAATGTACCCTGAGATCGCGGAGAAGTACGATGGCGCGACAATTGTCGGGATGACGGACGGCGAGATCGATGCGAAGTGCGTCGCGGTCGTGACGGAGAAGACGGTATACTATTATGACTATGAAGGCAAGCTGATGGCGACGGCCGATATACCGGATCATGTGGACCGCGATGCGGACCGCTATGACAGCAGCAGCCTGTTCTGGTACCTGAGACGTCATATGCCGATCCGCATCGATGAGGAACTTGCCAAAGTGAATGTATGGGATCCGGATTCGGATATGAGAAGGCTGGAGCTGTACCGCAACGGGATCCTGGAGTGGTCGCTGGACGGAAAGCCCGGCGAATACCTTGACGCGGACAGTCATTATTATACGATTGAGAGAGAGGACAGCGACTACACGTATTTCTATAACTATGACGGGGAACTGTGCGGGAAGATCGCGGGTATGGATGAGTAAGGCCGCAGGGCCGGACGGAACCGCCGCAGGGCCGGACGATTGGAAGCGATACGGCCGGGGAAGCCGCAGGGCGGTTTCAGGGAGGACAGATTATTGAGGGAATTTCATCCGTCTCAGAAAGAGGCGATCGAGCATAAGGACGGGCCGATGATGGTGCTTGCGGGGCCCGGCTCCGGCAAGACCACGGTGATCACCCACCGGGTGAAGCATCTGGTGGAGGACTGCGGCGTGGATCCGTCGTCGATCCTGGTGATCACGTTTACCCGGGCGGCTGCCCGGGAGATGCAGGAGCGGTTTGAGAAACTGATGGGCGTCGGAACAGAAGCTGACGCGGCAGGTGCCTCTTCCCGCGTCAGCTTCGGCACATTCCATTCCATTTTCTTCACGATCCTTAAGTACGCTTACCGGTACCAGGCGTCCAGCATCGTCCGCGAGGAACAGCGGACCCGTTTCGTGCGGGAGATGGTGGAGAAGCTGAAACTGGAGATCGAGGACGAGCACGATTTCATTTCCTCGGTGCTGGGCGAGATCAGTTTCGTCAAGAGCGAGATGGTGGATCTGGCGCATTACTATTCCCAGAACTGCTCTGAGGAGATGTTTAAGGAGATCTACGCCGGGTATGAGGAGCGGATGCGCCGGGCGAACCTGCTGGATTTCGACGATATGCTGGTCATGTGCCATGAACTCTTCACGAAGCGCCCCGACATCCTGGCGGCGTGGCAGAAGAAATTCAGATACATATTGGTAGACGAGTTCCAGGATATCAACAAGGTTCAGTATGAGATCGTGCGGATGCTGGCAAAGCCGGAGGACAATCTGTTCATCGTCGGCGACGACGACCAGTCGGTGTACCGGTTCCGCGGCTCCAAACCGGAGATCATGCTGGGTTTCCCGAAGGATTATCCGGAGGCGAAGACCGTGCTTTTAGGCGTCAATTACCGCTCGACCATCGAGATCGTGGAGACCGCTTCCCGCCTGATCCGCCATAATCAGAAGCGCTACGACAAGAAGCTTGAGGCGGCGAGAGGACACGGCCGGCCGGTCATCACCTGCGTAAGCGCCGACGCCCAGGCGGAGACGCTGCGGATCGTGGACGAGATCAAAGGCTATGTGCAGGCAGGTTACAAGCTGGAGGACATTGCGATCCTCTACCGGACGAACTTAAATCCCCGGCTGATGATCGAGAAGCTGATGGAATTCAATATTCCGTTTACGATGAAGGACAGCCTGCCCAATCTCTACGACCACTGGATCTCGAAAAATGTGCTCGCCTACATAAAGGCGGCCCGGGGAGACTTAAGCCGCAGCAATATCCTGCAGATCATAAACCGCCCCAACCGCTACGTCAGCCGGGACGCGCTGGAGGACGCGGCGGTGTCCTGGGATAAGGTGGAGTCCTTCTATCAGGACAAGCGCTGGATGGTGGAGCGGATCGAGCAGCTTAAGTACGATCTGATGATGCTTAAGACAATGCCGCCCGCGGCCGCGGTCAACTATATCCGCAAGGCGGTCGGTTACGACGATTATATTAAGGAATACGCCCTTTACCGGCGCTTGAAGCCGGAGGAGCTCGCGGAAACGCTGGATCAGCTGCAGGAGAGCGCGGCAAATTATAAGACCGTGGAGGCCTGGTTCGGCCACATGGAGGATTACAGAAAGCGGCTTCAGGAACAGGCCCGTGCCCAGCAGGCCGCCCACGCGGGCGTGTCGTTAATGACGATGCACGGCTCGAAAGGACTGGAATTTTCCGTGGTCTATATCCTGGACGCCAATGAGGGCATCACGCCCCACCGGAAAGCGGTGCTGGACGCGGATCTGGAGGAGGAGAGGCGGATGTTCTATGTGGCGATGACGCGGGCGAAGGACCGACTCCATGTCTGCTGGGCGAAGGAGCGCTACGGCAAGAAGCAGGAGGTATCCCGGTTCGTGGAGGAGTATCTCGCATAAAAATTCAAGCATATATGAAATCAGGAGGATCAATTTATGGAAGCCAGACAGAAGATCACGTATTACGACTGTGCCTCCGGCCGGGTGTCCTTTGAAGAGAGAACGCCCTTCGTGGCCGACGAATCCACGCTTGCCCGCCAGGTGGAATCGAATGTGGTGGGCGTTTATCCGGATTATCTCTATCAGACGATGGAAGGCTTCGGCTGCGCGATGACCGAGAGCGCCTGCTGGCTGCTCTCGAAGATGGAGCCGCAGACGCGCAGGGAAGCGCTGGAATGCTGGTTCGGCGAAAAGGGCATGGACGCCAGGTTTATCCGCATCCCCATCGACAGCTGCGATTATGCGCTTAGCGAGTATCAGGCGGTGGAGGATCCGATTGCGGACCCGGAGCTTGCCACATTTTCCATCAAAAGGGACAGGCAGTACATCCTTCCGGTGGTGAAGGAAGCCATGGCCCTGGCCGGCCATGAGCTGAGCGTTCTTTTGAGTCCCTGGTCGCCGCCGGCTGCCTGGAAGACGCCGCCGGAGATCAGTCAGAACGACGCCGCGGTCTACGGAGGGCAGGGGGCGGACGTGGATTTCTCAAAGCCGGGGAGATGCTTCGGCGGCCGTTTAAAACCGGAATTCTACGGTTCCTGGGCCAGATATCTTGTGAAATATATCCGGGCCTATCTGGAGGAGGGGATCAATGTGACGATGCTCTCCGTGCAGAATGAGGCCAGCGCCGCCAC
>CANQGA010000174.1 GCA_947600145.1 uncultured Lachnospiraceae bacterium
GCCATGTAGTTGGTCCACGGAGCCTCGGTACCGATCAGGCCGGCGGAAATGAATCCGTATGTATCGCCGTCCACGCCGTTGCCGTCGGGATCGCCCTGGGTGAAGGCCTTCAGCATGTTGTAGAAGTCGTCGTAGGTCTTGATGTCGTCGCCGTTGATGCCGCAGTTGTCAAGCCACGCCTGCTTAATATAGGTGATACAGCCGTTGCCGTAGGTCGGCGCGAAGCCGTACAGGCGGCCCTGGGAATCCTTCATGCTCTCGGCAATACCGGTCAGCTGGATCCTGTTCTGGAACTCAGCGTTGGCATAAGCGTTGCTCATGTCCCACAGAAGGCCGGTGTCCTGATACTGACGCATCATGGCCGCGCTCATGATCATAACGTCCGGATACTGCTCGCTGACGAACATACGGCCTACATACTCGCTGTACTTGGAGTGATCGCCCACTTCGAAATCGATCGTGATGTCATGGCCGATCCTCTCGGCGATCGCTGCCTCCAGCTGAGGAATGAACGCGTCGCGTGTGGTTCTCTGGAACTCGGTCTCCTGCTTGACGGAGTTAACGGTACCGTCAACGATGACCTTGATGTTAGTCAGCTGATACTCTCCCGATCCGCCGGAAGACTCGCTGCCGCCGGATGCGCTGCCGCTGTCCGAGGAAGCCCCCCCGGCCGCTGCTGTGCCGGAGCCGCTGCCGGAACCGGAGCCGCTGCCGGAACCAGAGTCGCTGCCTCCGCCGCAGGCGGTCATCAGCAGCGCCGCTGTCAGGACAACGGCGGTTGTTACAGATAAGATTCTTCTTTTCATATTACCCTCCTGAAAATATATAATTCAGCCCCGGCATCCGTGAGAAACCGGATGCGCGTCTGATAGGCTGCCGTTTAAGACCGGGGGAACATAAGAATACCATCTTTAAGAATGCCATTTTATAAAAACCTCCCCCCAGGCCCATCCAACATTATACATCAAAACTGCCACTAAATCAATAAAAATCAGCACAAAAATTGGTTGTTTTTGCAAAAATGCATATCAACCGTTTCGGTCCGCTCCGTAACCTGTCCGCAAAAGAGGGATTCCATATACAAAACAGTTGTGATAAAATGTACATATTAACGATGAACTGCGTTAAAAGGAGGAGAAACCAATGTCGGAATACAGAAAGAAAATCTGTTCACCTCAAAATGTGAAACTCTTTCCCGCCCGCGAAGCGCAGGTCGACCCGGCGGCCGTGCTCGCCCTGCTCGACCGGCTGGACGGCTGCCCGTTCCCGGTTCACGCTGTTCTTCTCGCGCGGCACGGAAAGCTGATCTGCGAGGGCTATTACCATCCTTTTGAAAAAGGCATGCTCCACCGGATGTTCTCCGTCTGCAAATCGCTGAACGCGCTGGCCATCGGCATTCTGGAAGCGGACGGACGCTTATCCCTGGACGATAAGATCACGGATTTCTTTCCCGACAAGCTGCCGGAGAATCTCCATCCCTATATCCATGAAATGCGCGTTAAGGACCTTCTGATGATGCGCACCTGCCATACCTCCACTACATACAAGATCGCCGGGGATATGGACTGGACGGAAAGCTTTTTTAAAGTGGCGCCGTCCCATCTGCCCGGAACGGTCTTCCGCTACGATACTTCGGCCGCACATGTGCTCTGCCAGTTAGTAGAGCGTCTGTCCGGCCGGCCCATGCTTGATTTTCTGAAAGACCGGGCGCTCCGCGAGATCGGCTGGTCCGAGGAATCCTACGTCCTGCCCAACCGGTTCGGCGAACCCCAGGGCGGCAGCGGCCTGATGTGCACTCCGATGGACCTTATGCTTCTGGGACAGCTTCTGCTTCAGAAAGGGCGCTGGAACGGGCGCCAGCTTCTGCCCGCGGGCTTCGTTGAGAAGGCCGTCTCCTTCCTCTCGCCCACGATGGCCACGGGGCCGATCCCGGAGGAAAGCTGCGGGTACGGCTACCAGATCTGGCGGGGCAAAGGCGACACCTTCTTCCTCTACGGCATGGGCGGGCAGCTGGTGATCTGCTGCCCCGGCGCCGATCTTGTCTGCGTCTTCTGCGCGGACAGCCAGACGTCGGCCGGCGGCAACCAGTACCTGTTCGACGCTCTGCGGCAGACGGTGCTGGCCTCGATTGGCGGCAGCATGGGCAGTAATGAAGCCGGCCAGGATGCCCTGACCGGCCGTATGCGGCGCCTTACGCTGCGTTCGGTTCAATCTCCGGTATTCTTTCCGCCGGAGGCCACCGTCCAGGCGGCCGTCCGGGATGTCGCCTATGTCAGCGCGGAGCCTGACGGCGGCTTTACGGATTTCAGGCTCTCCTTCTCCGAAGACGGAAAAGGCGGCGAACTGATCTACCATTATCTCGGCCGGGAATGCCGGCTGTCCTTCGGCCTCGGCGAGTGCCGCACCGGAAGCTTTCCTGGCTACCAGTTCCAATGCTGTACCAGCGCGGCCTGGCTGGCCCCCGATATCTTCTACGCGGTCAGTCAGATCCTGGATACCTCCGTCGGCAGCGTCAGCTTTGAGCTGGCCTTTCGCGGCGATTCCCTCTGCGTCTCCCTGCGCAAGAAGGAGGAGACCCTTTTCAATGAATACAACCGGATCCTCATGCTGACGGCTGCTGCCGGATAGCTACTGCCGGATGAACTCGTCCACGTTCTCCAGATCCACTTCTTTGCCGGCGCAGCCGGACAGGGTCACATTTTTCATGACCACCTTCGAAGCGTTGCGGATGAAAATGCCCTGCCGGCTGCCTTCATCGCAGCCGTTCATCATGGCGGCGCGGCCCTTCTGCGCGTCCTTCGCGAAGGAGATCCGCACATTCTCCATCTCTACCTCTTCGATCACGGATTCCGGCAGTCCCCAGAAATAGATCCCGGCCACATGGCAGTCCTCGCAGACCACGTTCCGGATCACGATCTTACCGATTCTGGGCGTGCGCTCGTCCACCGGGAGCTTTTCCTTAGTGGCTACATACTCGGACCTTCCGTCCGGCCCGCAGAAATAAAAGCTGTTGATCACAAAGGCAGAAAGCACGCCCTCCATGCGGATCCCTTCAAACGTGATCCCCTGAAGGTATGAGTCTTTGCCGCGGCCTCTGCGGGTCTTCACACGGAGTCCTCTGTCCGTATTCAGGAAACGGCAGTCCCGGATCTGGATATTGTCCACGCCCGCCGCGATCTCGCTGCCAATGGTGACCGCGCCGTGTCCTTTCTCCATCAGGCAGTGATGGATCAGGATATCGCGGGACGGCGTCTTGTAGGTCCTTCCCATATAGAGCGTGCCGGATTTGACGGCGATGCAGTCGTCGCCCACCGAGAAATGCACGCCCGCGATCTCCACATCCGTGCAGGATTCCGGGTTCAGCCCGTCCGTGTTGGGCGAATTGGACGGCGACTCGATGTGAATGTCATAAAATTTCAGATGCTGTGAAAAATACGGATGCAGGTTCCACGCGGGCGAATTCTTCACCGTGATCCCCTGAACCGTCACGTTGCGGCAGTGGTTTAAGAAGATCATCCGCGGCCGGTTCGGGTCGTTTTTGTGGTTCGGAAGGTCCCACCAGTTGTCAAAGCCCGCGTTGCCGTCCAGCGTACCCAGTCCGCAGATCACCACATTCTCCACGCCGATGCCCGTCAGGATGCTGGCGTAGGACGACATGGGGCCGCCCTCCCAGGTTCCCGGCAGGAATTCCGATTTTTCATCGTAGCTCTCGATGCGTCCCGGCAGGATCGGCACCTTCTCCCGGTCGGGGATAGCCAGAAGGACCGCGCCCTTCGCAAGCTCCAGCGTCAGATCGCTCTTAAGGAACAGATTGGTGAAGCGGAAGGTTCCCTCCGGGATCAGGACGCGGCTGTTTTCGGGGCAGGTCATGATCGCCGCCTGGATGCTCAGCGTATCGTCGGTCTCCCCGTCGCCCCTGGCGCCGAAATCCCTTACGTTAAGCGTAACGAATTCCTCCGCCGTCCGCACGGAAAGCTCTTCGGAGCGCTCTCCGCTTCTGCCCACGCTTACCGTCAGGTCTTCCGCCGGCCTCAGTCCGTACACAGTCTCCACGGTCTTATCGGTAGTCAGATATTTCTCACCGTTTATGTAAATATCATATTCCTTCGTGTGGTAGTCCGCGCCCTCGTCCAAAATCTGGATCGTCAGGCTTCTCGCGGTCCGCATAAGGATCTTAAGAGCTGTATTCTTCATCTCTTCCATCTCTCTCCTACCTCCCACTGCTTATACAGAAGATACTGGGCGTACGCCATAAATAAGGCCGCCGCGCCCTTATTGTCATCGTAGACCACCGGCTCCGACAGATAGTAACCGACGGTTCCGTCCCTGCGGCCCGGCTCCGGTCCCAGACCCGCCACGGCGCAGGTGCCCGCAAGCGCCGGCTTTCCGTCCTTTTCCCGGATCCTGTCCTCGATCAGGGAATTTAAGATCTGCTCTGCGTACGGCAGATATTTCTCACCCAGAAGCAGTCCCAGCCTGCAGCCCTTGAAGATCACGGCCGCGGCCATGGCCGAACCGGAGGTCTCCAGATAATTCCCCTTCAGATCAGCCCGGTCCACCACCTGGTAAAAAAGCCCGGTCTGCGGATCCCTGTACGCAAGCAAAGCCGTGAGGGATTCCTTGAACTGATCCTGCATGCCTCTCATGTAATCATACACCGAGCGGTCCATTTCCTCGATCGTGTCCGCCAGGGCGACCAGGTACCAGCCGATGGCGCGGAGCCAGAAATTGGCGGAGCAGCCGCTTACGGGATCGGCCCAGAAGATCGTCTTCGAATCATCATAGCCGTGGTAATAGAGGCCGCTCTTTTCGTCCCGCATGTATTTCCGAACATTGGCGAACTGACTGCAGATGTCCGGATACAGCTCCTTCTTCCCGTAGCGGGTATCGTACGCCATCCGGAAGGGCTGGGCCATGAAAAGCCCGTCCAGCCAGACCTGGTTGGGATAGATCTTCTTGTGCCAGTAATTCCCGCCGGAGGTCCGGGGCTGCTCTTCCAGCTGCTTAAGCAGCCGTTCGATCGCCAGACGGTACCGCTCCTCGCCGGTCTCCTTCCACGCAAACAGAAGCGCCCGTCCCGGCAGGACGTCGTCCAGCTTATAATCCTCTCCCTTGTAGGTCCGGATGCCGCCGTCCGCCGTGACGTAGGAATCCGTATAATGCAGGATATATTCCCGGAACTTCTCCTTCCCGGTCGCCCGGTAGAGCTGCTGTGCCGCCACCATCAGGCAGCCGTCCGCGTAGTTCCATTTGTCCCAGCTGATCCGCTGGGGCTCGCTGTAAAACAGATCGATGTACCGCTCCAACTTGTCCAGATTCATCTGCTCTCCCCCTTTTCTTTATTCCTTCTCACTGAACACAAAATATTCCGCCGTCACTGAGCCTGCCGCGCCGTCCCCCTGATGGAACGCGCACAGCCCCGCCTTCACGCCGACCCAGACGCCCGCGCAGGCTTCGGTCTCCTGCCCCGCGGCCGAGAAATGCTCTCCGTCCCCGCTGTACTCCCAGCTTACAGAAGCCGCCCCGGATACGGTCATCCGCAGATACAGCGTGTCCGCCGGAAGTGAAACGCCCAGGTCACGGCATTCCTCCGTCCCCTTCCCGGTCCGGCCGGTCCTCTTAAGGAGCCGCGCCTCTCCGTCCTTCTTCGCCGCCAGCAGGCTGTCGCAGATGCCGCCCAGGGAAACCATGCCGCAGACGTCCCCGTCCCGCATATCCCCAAGCCGCAGTTTGGCGGTGACGGAAAACTCCGGCGCCGGCCATTTCTGCAGAAGAAGATTGCTCATGTCGTACAGAGGGACGCCCTCCGGCTGCGGGACTGCGCTAAGCCTTAAGCCTTTGTCCTCCATCCGGTACCAGCCCTCCTGGGCGTTGGCGTTCCACTGCCACTGGAGTCCCAGCTTTGGTCCTTTAAAGAAATCGCTGTCCTCCGGAGCGTCGGCCGGCCAGACCGCTCCCACGTCCGGTTTGCGGCAACACGCCACCGGCTCCCCGCAGCCGCTTTCCTGCGGATCCGCGCCGATCACCGGCCAGTCGTCCACCCAGCGCATGGGCTGCAGATGGATGATCCGTCCGGCGCTGCCCACATCCTGGAAATGCAGGAACCAGTCCTCGCCGGTCTGCGTATCCACCCAGGCGCCCTGGTGCGGGCCGTTCACCGGCGTATTTCCCTGCCGCATCACGATCC
>CANQGA010000175.1 GCA_947600145.1 uncultured Lachnospiraceae bacterium
TAGAGTTTTCTGTCGATCCCGCTGTTTCCGAAATCAAACTCGAACTCCCATTCCCCATTCAGGTTCATCCAGTTATCCCTCCGCATCTGAGGCTGCGGATGTTCCGGCCTTGGTATCGTCATGGCATTTCCCTCCTGATATGAATATATATACCATTTTTAAGCCGCAACTACAAGTATAAAGATCAGAACCGGTTAACCATAACCGCTTTTTCAAAGAAATCGGGGATTGTGAAGGATCCATAACATTCACAATCCCCAACAAGTGTTCTTCAATTAGGCGAAGATATCATGACATATCAGTCAGACTCCTCGTGAGTGTCTCCCTGACCGTTCTGTCTGCGTTTTGTAAAAATTGAAATACCGAAGAACAACATAGCAGTCAAAGAGAGCAACAGTACCGCAGCCCATAATCCCCAATGGTGATCATCACCGGTATCCGGAGCAGCTAACGCAGTCAGAGGACTGTCGGGTTCATTTGAATTCCCCGCTCCTATGGAGTATTTTCCGGCCATTTCATGCACAGTTTATTGATTTTTGAGCTATTATTGATTGTCTGGTGATCTGTGCGCTTTTTCTGTCTTCCATCCCGCGCGGCCTGCGATTCCCGCAATACCCAATTTAGCATAATCATACCAGTTCATTTGATATTTTTCAATATGAAAATTCTTCTGCACGATCTTCTCTCTTCTTTCCCTTTTTCAAGCCAAAAGGGAATCGCAGCAGAAGGGTTACGAAGCAATATATTCTCCGGCGACGCCAAACACGCCGTCAGTCAAAGGCCGGTCGGCATCCGGCTTCCGCAGCACGCCGCGGCTGATCAGTTCCGCTGCAACATGTCCGGCGAGCTGATTCGAATAGCAGCTTACCCATTGATTGATCTGGCTGTGAAGGTGCACGGGCACGAAGCTCTCAAAATTGCTGCGCACAGCAGCGATCCACTCCGCAAGGAGATCGTCGGCCGTTTCATCATCCATTTCAAATAATGAAACGAACGCTTTGAACTGCTCCGCGGTAAAGTACGGAAAATTAAGCCTGTAGCTGTCCCCGGACTTTATCAGCAGATTCTTTTCGATCAGGTGCGCGGCGTCTTCTTCGGAAAGAGCCTCTTTGGATACCACACCGTTTACACTGTTCTGAGGAATACCGTTCGCGCACATCCAGCGAGTCCCTTTGTTGTGGTAAATATCAGGATCAAAATACTTATTGATCCAATAGTAATAGATATGCGACAGAATTTTGTACTCGCTGCCGCTGTCGTCGCCCGCGACGTTGCATCCGGAATCATATTCGGCGCAGGTTTCAGATGCGTCCGCCGTTTCTTCCACGATAAACCAACCGAAGCCGCCATCTTTTCTCGGCGGAAACGGACCATCTTCGAGCTTCAGACGGTTATTTTTTACACGGCTGATCCTGCGTCTGAGCATATACGGAACAATCATATAGCCAAGTCTGTCCATCCCGAAATGACTGCCATAAAAATCCATCGCACGGACCTTATCGGACACCTCTGAAAAAAGACGTTCAAACTGATCCGCGAGCAGATTGACTGTCGATACGGAGACCTCCCCGGTCCGTTTCTTGTCTTTCATACGGAAGATAATGAAACCGGTCACATATTTATTGCCGACCCTGCAGACAGCGTCGCCATATTCAAGACGGGGAAGTTCATCCTCAATATACATCGTGGGAATCCCTGTGCAAATGCTGATCTCCTCTACCGTCAAAGGCTTTTCGTAAGCCGCGAGGCAGATCGCCCGGGCAATCTGTGTGTGAAGATACGCGTCGGTGTTCATATTGCCGTTGCTGGATTTGGTATTCCAGTTAATTCTCTGATATACCTTATTCATCTTGTCTTCTCCTATCCGATCTCTGATTCTCTGGCGTCCCACATTCAGGCGCCATTTAATGGTGGTTTCCGGAAGAGAATACTTTTCTGCAAGACTTCGAACCGACAATTCACCGACATAATGGTCTACAAAAATATTTTTATACTCGGAAGCTAACGTATGCAGACAGCGAAACACTGTTTCATACTGTTCCTGAGTGTCGTCCTCATCCACACAGGCATAGTCCGCGATGTCGAAAAGTTCCGCATCACCTGACAGAACGATCTGATTTTTATTCCGATGATCGATAAATCGCGCATACCGGTTATGAGCGACCCGCCAGACCCAGGCGTCAAATGATTCGATCTGGTATTTGTTCATTCCGTCAAGAATATGGCAAATGATTTCACCTGCGAGATCCTCGGCATCATAGCGGTTGGATACGCGCCTGCAGCAGAAGCGAAATATCGGCTCGATATACGGAAGAATTTTATTTTCCTCCAAGCTCTTCTCCTCCTTGATTCTATTTGGGGCCGCAATCATGATTACGCCCTTATAGTGCGGTGAAATCGATTCGGATAGGTTGTTTTAGGAAAAAATATATCGCTTTTTGATGTTTTTCTCTGTCCGACCGCAGAAGATAAACGAAATCTCTTCATATCCTTCGACAACGGAATATCCCGTTTTGTGCATTTCTTCAATATCTTTCGTGGCAAAATCATGCAGATAACGGCGCACACTGGCTGCGTATTCGTCATGCTTTTCTCCCGCATACAGCCCAAATACCGCGAGCATGATCTCGTCCACCGACAGAATGACCGCCTGATGAGCCGTCTGCAACTGTTTTGCGTATGTACTTTTGCCGCTGCATAATTTCCCACAGATGAGAAAGACTTTTGCCATCGCTTTTGCTCCTTATGTGATCTAACAAATAACCGGCTGCCAGGCGAATGGCAGCAGATCCCTTGCTTTCACTTTGATAAGGTTTCCTTTTTCATCATTTACAATCACCTTTATATCAGGACAATATTCAAAAAGCATCTGCCGGCAATTCCCGCATGGCGGGATCACGCAATTCAGGTGCTTCTCATGAACAGCTACGATCGTATCAAATTCCCGCTCGCCATTGGAAATCGCAATACCCATGGTAACATATTCCGCGCAGGAACCGTGTATTCCGTCACAGTTAACTCCTTTATAGATTCTGCCGTTCTTACAAAGGATCGCGCAGCCGACCGTATGATTATAAACTCCATCATCAAAATTCTTTTTCAGTACGTCGAGGGCAGTTTCGATCAATTTACTGTCAGCTTCATTTAATTTGTATCTTCTCATTTTGTTAAGTCCCATTCGCTTTCAATATTATAAATTTCCTTTTCAAAAAACGTTGGCATTTTTGCATTTTATCAAAAATACCAACGTCAAATGCACGTCATCAGTTTTATTATACTGTATTGACACAGAATGTCAAATCAGCTGCTTTTTACAAACGCCCCAAATATCTTCCTGCTGTTCTCATCCGTCCGGTAGGAGAACTCCGGATGCCACTGCACAGCCCACAGAAAGCGCCTTTCCGGGCAGTAAACGCCCTCAATTATACCGTCGTCCGCCTTCGCCATTACTTTCAAATCAGGAGCCAGCCGCTTTATCCCCTGATGATGATAGCTGTTGACGCCCAGCATCTCCATGCCGAGCAGCGCATGCAGCGGCGTGCCCTTCTCGATCTGCACCTCGTGCGCGACCTTGTCATAAGGCGGTGTCTGGTGATGTTCGATAGCAGATGGATGCTGCGTCGGGAGATCCTGATACAGCGTTCCGCCCATCGCCGCGTTGATCAGCTGGATCCCGCGGCAGATCCCAAGCGCCGGCTTGTTCGCGGAAAGCACCTCTTTCAGCAGCTTCTCCTCCATCCGGTCCCGCTGCGGACACAGTTCCCCGCAGACCGGAAGCGTCTCCTCGCCATATACCTCCGGCGACACGTCATGACCTCCGGTGAACAGAAAACCGTCCATCTGCTCCGCGATCTGGCCGATCTCCCGGTCGTCGTCCGTCAGCGGCAGCATGACCGGGATGCCGCCGGCCAGGCGGACGCCTTCCATATAACCGGGAAGCATCCACAGACTCTCCCTTCCGATATCCACAAGGGGAATCAGGCCGATCAGCGGCTTTCTGCACAAATTTTCGTTCATCATTATTCATCCCCCAGCGCCGCCCGACAACGCTTCTTGTAGCAGGCAATCCCGTATTTCAGCACATTCTCGATGCCTTCGTCTTCAAACGCCTCATCGTAGCGCCTCGTCTCGATCTGCGCAAGCGCCGCCTGCGCCGCAGACTCCAGGTCGCCGTCCTCGGCGTATTTCACCTCGATGACAATCCCCAGGCTGCCGTCCTCGGCTTCCACAAGGATGTCGCTGTAGCCGTCTCCGGCCTCCCGGTTACTGGTCACGATCCAGTCCGCCTTGTACGCCAGAAGCCCCATCAGGATCCCGTGGTAGAAGTTCTCTTTCCGCGCCTTCCTTACCGACGTGTCCCGGATACTGATCGCCCGCCGCAAATAGCCGCCAAAAGATTTCTCCACCCCGGCCGCATCGCCGGCCGCGAACGCGCCGCACAGCTGCTTCAGCGATTCCCCGTCGTTCCTCGTCTCTTCCCGGAACAGTTCCATGATCTGGTCCGTGAAGATCGCGCGGATCTCCCGGTTCGGGATGGTCAACGGTATCCCGTCCTCATCCGCTTTCCCGGCGCTCGTCAGGTATCCGGTCATATAGAGCAGGCTCCACAGGTTCTCTACCGTGGTATACATCTCCCGGTACGTCAGCTCCTGATGGATCCGTTTCTTCACCGTTCCGCCATCTGCCAGCACCTGCAGCTCCCTCCGGGCCGAGCCGGCATCCATCTGCCGCACGAATTCCCGCACCGCGTCGTTGCTGCTGGAATTGGCCCAGAAATTTCTCGGAGTGTCCGACGGATTGAAAAGGAGGTCGTAGATATAATTCACCATATCCCACGGGCAGTATATCTCTTCTTCACCAAACCGGTAGCCGTCGTACCACTCCTTCGCGCTTTCATAGGCCTCCGTCAGTCCATAATAGTCCATAAGGTTCCGGACTTCCGCGTCCGTAAACCCGAAGCAGTCAGAAAACGCCGAATCCGCCACCGTAAATACCTGCAGATTGTTCATCCCCGTGAAGATACTCTCCTTCGATATCCGCAAACACCCGGTCAGCACAGCCCGCTCCAGGCTGTTGTTCGTCTTAAGCGCCTGCGCGAACATATTGCGGATCAGCCCCACCATCTCGTCGTAATATCCGGCGTAAAACGCCTTCTGCAGAGGCACATCGTACTCGTCGATCAGCAAAACCGTCTTGCGGTCGTAATGTTTCTCCAGAAGACGGCACAGCGTCCACAGACCATCCGTCATCGCCTGCTCCGTCATGCTGTAATGCCGCAGTGCACGGAAGCTGTCCTTATCCTCATCAGTAAGCTTCTCGCTGATCGCCAGAAAGTCCAACCGTTCAGCTGCCCTCGCGATCACGCTTCCCATCTGCTCCCTGGCCCTGGTGAAATTAGCTGCGTCCACGCTTTTCAGCGACACGAACACCACCGGGTACTTCCCCATGTGCTGCTCACACAGCTCCCTCTCCCGTGAGATCGCCAGTCCCTCAAAGAGCGACGGATCCGCTCCGATCTCAAAGAAGCATTTTAATGTCGTCATCGCCAGCGTCTTTCCGAACCTCCGCGGCCGCGTGAACAGCGTTACCTTAGCCTGACTGCGCAGAAGTTCCGCGATCAGCCCGGTCTTATCCACATAGTAACACTCTTTTTCCCTCAGCTCATCAAAAAATTCCGTCCCGATTGGGAGCAGCTTTTTCTCACGCAACATAATTCCCCGTCCTCCTTCCTGTTCCGATATACCCAGGCGTCTTATGCCCAATACCGCCGAATATGCAGAATCACCCTGCCGTGCCCCGGCTGAGCCAGACGGTGCGCAGTCGTTATCCCGTATCCACAAAACTCTGCACTTAGTATATCGGAAATACCTGGAAACCGCAAGGGGATAAATTCACCAAGTTCATACCGTGTTTCTCTCCCGGGAACTCTTCAATAGATAAAATTCAGGAAGAATGAAAAATGGCGGAACCGGCCGCTGATTCTCTCAGCCGCCGGTTCCGCCGCGACGTAATACTTTCTGTCGCGTCGCTTTGTGCGCCAGTGCACACAAAACTCCTAAAACGATCTCTCACATCAGATTCGTATACCCCATCAGCGCCGCGTCCACTTCCTTCGCCACCTCGCGGCCCTCGCGGATGGCCC
>CANQGA010000176.1 GCA_947600145.1 uncultured Lachnospiraceae bacterium
GGAGAGGATTCTGATGATATGATTCCGTTTTACAAGATTGATAACGGAGTTATTCCATCACCTGAATATGGATTAGATGTGTCAATTACGGCATCTATTAGCGAGTTGGTTGAGAATCCCTATATTATCTTTGAACAATATGTGGGAGAGGATTCTGATGATATGATTCCGTTTTACAAGATTGATAACGGAGTTATTCCATCACCTGAATATGGATTAGAAGAGATCATCGATGCAGGATCCACAGAACGGTTACGTGCTCTTTGCATTGACGAATTGAATAGAATTCCTGCACATTCTTTTGGTAAAGCAGAAGCGTTATTAAAGTCGATCAATGCAAGGCTTGATAGAATGCCTGAATGGAAGCGGTATGTTTATTCGCTGAAGAATTTTAATGTTGAGAAAAATATACTGAACGGTGGTCTCTTTATGAGACGGGATGATGACAATAATCTCTATCTTTATATTCAGCGCGTCTATGAAGATGAGAGGGCAGTTGAGGAAGTATTTAGATCTTTAGCTGATCGGACAGATATTGAACTTAAAATCCCAATCTCACCTGAAAAGTTTAAGAAAAATCTGAAAAATGAAAGTTCCAAGCTACTTGATAAGGAAGAAACTGCAGAAAAGTATGAGTTTATTCTGGATAGGCAGGCTGAAGTCTGTATGCAGATATTCAGAAAACCTATCTGCGTTTTATCAGGTGCTGCAGGTACAGGAAAGACAACGGTAATCAAAGCGATTCTTGATAATATTGAAAGAGTGCATGGGGTTGGAACCAGCTTCCTGCTTATGGCACCAACAGGAAAAGCTGCCGAGAGAATTAAAGTTCAGACAGGCAAACCATCATCAACGATCCATTCCTTTCTGGCAAAAAATGGGTGGCTGAATAAGAATATGACGATGAAGAGATCCGGTGGAAAAAAGAGCCAGGATGTAAATACGCTAATTCTTGATGAATGCTCTATGATAGACTTAAGTTTATTTGCAACGCTTGTAAGAGCAATAAACTGGAATAGTGTACAAAGGCTTATCTTAGTTGGAGATCCGAATCAGCTTCCGCCTATCGGAAGAGGAAAGGTTTTTGCGGATGCTATTGAGTGGTTAAAGAATAGTGAAGAATATGCTGAGAGCGTCGGCGTCCTTACAGAGAATATCAGACAGCTTGTTAATACAGCAGAAGGAAATGGTACAGGAATCCTTGATCTGGCAAATGTCTTTATCCAGGAGAAGCAAATTGTCGGAGATGATGCGGATGCTGCCACAAGACATAAGCTGGAAAAGGAAGTTGTTTTCGCAAAAATTCTTGAACATGGCAATGATGATGTAGATAAGGATTTGAGTGTTTACTTCTGGCAGGAACAGGAGGATCTTGAAAAGCTACTAAAAGACAGACTTTTAACTGACATGCAGCTATTAACGGGCAAGAACGCTGAGCCTGAAAGAGAATTGCATGATCTTTGGACTGAGGCAATAAAAGATGCTCCGGAGCGATTCCAGATTATTTCTCCGTATCGAGGAGAGTTTTATGGAACAATGTCAATCAATATTTTTATGCAGAACACATTCAACGGATATTGGAGTCGAAGATTATCTGTAGATGGAATTGGCTTGTATGATAAGGTCATTCAGATTCGAAATAGGCCCGCATCTGATAAAGCATATGTTTATGATTGGAGTACACGGAAGCCCGGAAGGCAGGAGGTGTATAATGGAGAAATTGCGATTGTTTTTCCAATGGCATATGAAGCAAGGAAAATATCAAGGATGACAAATATCCAACATTTTCAGTGTAAGTTTTCAGGAAAATCCAGGGCGAATTATAGTTACAGTTATGGCAAGCACTTAGGAAAAGATGAAAAAGGATATGAGATACCGGATCAGAATGTTACAGACAACCTTGAATTAGCATATGCGATTAGTGTACATAAATCGCAGGGCTCAGAGTTTGATTATGTTTATATTGTGATTCCTAAGCGTGAAAGTCATCTGTTAACGATGGAGCTGCTTTATACTGCCCTTACAAGGGCGCAACGGCATGTAACAGTGTTCCTTCAGCAGGATATCAGCACATTGACTACAATGAGCCATGTAGAAAAGTCGGCTGTTAGAAAAATTAATTCTTCTGTATTTGAGTTTAAACCATTACCGGATGAGTTGTTATACAGTGGTGATTGGTATAAGGAAAAGAAAAAGCTGGCCACTCTATCGGAATATTTCGTCAGGTCAAAATCGGAGGTTATTATCGCAAATATGCTTGTATCGGAAGAAATACCTTTTGTATATGAAGAGCCGCTTTATGCCAAAGACGGAACCATGTATCTGCCAGATTTTACTGTTAAGTTTAAAGGCGAAACATATTATTGGGAGCATGTTGGTCGATTGGATTTACCGGGATACAAGGCTCATTGGGAGAAAAAAGAAAAATGGTATAAAAAGAATTTCCCAGGTAAGCTGTTAACAACATATGAAAGTGAAAATTTATCTACTGCAGCAATGGAGATTATACGAAGTTTCAAATAAGGTTGGTTAAATTGGTAGAAGATATGAATGGATTTTCATGCTTTGAATGCGGAACTAAAATAGGGGATAGATTGATATTGATGTAATGTTACGCCTTAAGCGCTTGATGCGCTCAACCCAAGAGTAGATTATGTGGTATTGTTACAGGAATTGAGGTGATTGTAGTGTCTGAAATGGAATTCGTCCCTTAGCGTCCTGAATCTCATCCCACGATATACGTGTATGAGTTTGTGAATGTTGATTTTCACTAGGGATATATTAAGGGTCCCTGGAATATGGCGCGGTGATCAGAAAGAAGTGAAAAACAATGCCCCAATTCGATTTTGTGCAAACAACCGACGCAGGAGAATTTGAAATAGAACATACAGATGTCATGACCGGCGACAGAAATAAAAACCGTTTTCTGTACTACCAGTTAAAGACGAGTATGCAAACGGCCGGCAGAATTGACATTATCGTCTCGTTTCTCATGGAATCCGGTGTCAGGATGATTTTGAAGGATCTTAAGGCGGCGCTGGGCCGCGGCGTACCGGTAGGATTCTTACCGGGAATTATCTTGGCATCACGCAGCCGTCGGCGTTGTATCTGATCAAGAAAGAACTGGGCGACAGGGTAGATCTGCGGTTTTATAATGACAAGGGGCGTTCCTTTCATCCGAAGGCCTACATATTTCACTATGAAAATATGGGGGAAATATATATAGGCTCCTCTAATATTTCCAGAAGCGCGCTGACCTCGGGCATAGAGTGGAATTACCGGTTTAATAGTCTCAGTGATAAGAAAAACTTTGAGCTGTTCTATGCCGCATTTGTTGATCTGTTTGAAAATCATTCCCTGGTGATAGACGACCGGGAGCTGGCCAGTTACTCCAGAAACTGGCATAAGCCTGCCGTATCAAAAGATCTGGCCAGATATGATGAGCTGGAGGATTTTGCGGATGCGGAGGGGCAGCCGCTGTTTCAGCCGCGGGGCGCGCAGATAGAGGCTTTGTATGCGCTGCGGGACAGCAGGGCTGAGGGTGCGACAAAAGGACTTGTTCAGGCGGCTACCGGCGTTGGAAAGACATACCTGGCGGCGTTTGATTCTGCCCAATATGAGCGGGTCCTGTTTGTGGCCCACAGAGAAGAAATTTTAAAGCAGGCGGCAATGTCATTTCGGAATGTAAGGCGGTCCGACGATTACGGATTTTTCTACGGAAAACAGAAGGATACGGACAGATCCGTGATTTTTGCGTCTGTCGCGACGCTCGGCAGGAGCGAATATCTTACGGAAGAATATTTCGCGCCGGATTATTTTGATTATCTGGTGATCGACGAGTTCCATCACGCGGTCAACGAACAGTATCAGAGGATCGTAAATTATTTTAAACCCCAGTTTCTGCTGGGGCTTACGGCTACGCCGGAAAGGCTGGACGGCAAGAATATTTATGAGATCTGCGATTATAATGTGCCGTATGAAATTTCGTTGAAAGACGCGATCAATAAAGGCGTGCTGGTTCCGTTTCATTATTACGGTATTTATGATGAGACCGATTATTCATCCCTGCATCTTGTACAGGGGCGTTATGATGAGAGGGAATTAAATGAGACCTATATCGGAAATGTGAAACGGTATGACCTGATTTTTAAACACTATATGAAATACCGGTCCAAAAGGGCGCTTGGATTTTGCTGTTCCAGAAAACACGCCGAGGAGATGGCGAAGGAATTCTGCAGAAGAGGGATCGCGGCGGCCGCGGTTTACAGTAACGCTGACGGCGAGTTCTCCGAAGACCGGGACATAGCGATCGCGAAGCTGAAAAATCAGGATATTAAAGTGATTTTTTCTGTTGATATGTTTAATGAAGGCGTGGATATCGCGTCCCTCGATATGGTGATGTTTTTGCGTCCGACCGAGTCGCCGACGGTATTTTTACAGCAGCTGGGCCGCGGGCTTCGGACCAGCAGGGGCAAAGAGTATTTGAATGTTTTGGACTTTATCGGCAATTATGAAAAAGCCGGGAGGGCGCCGCTGCTCTTAAGCGGCGCGAAAGCCCTGGATGAAAAAACGGCGCATGATTACAGTGGCATAGAGTATCCGGATGATTGCATCGTGGATTTTGACATGCGGCTGATCGACCTGTTCAGGGAGATCGACAGGAGGTCCTTGTCCGTCAAAGAACGGATCAGGCAGGAGTTTTACAGAGTAAAGGAGTTATTGGACGGCAAAGTGCCGAGCCGCATGGAATTATTCACATACATGGACGACGCCGTTTATCAGTATTGCGTCAGGCATGCGAAGGAAAATCCATTCCGCAGATATCTGGACTTTTTATACGAAATGAACGAGTTGTCCGCGGCGGAGCAGGAGGTTTACTCCGGGATCGGCAGGGAGTTTTTGGCGCTCATTGAGACGACGGACATGCAGAAGGTATATAAGATACCGATTTTGTACAGCTTCTATCATGACGGCGATATCCGGCTTGCCGTCAGGGACGGGGAAGTGCTGGCGGCGTGGAAAAAGTTCTTTGACAATGGAACGAACTGGAAGGATTTTTCGCCGGATATTACCTACGATGATTATAAAGCGATGACGGACGGACAGCATTTAAGCAAAGCAAGAAGCATGCCGATCCGATCTCTGAAGGCGTCGAGGAAAGGATTTTCCATTGAGAAAGCCGGTTACGCCATTGCGATAAGGGAAGACCTGCGGCCCGTGATCGGGAACGCCGCGTTTAAGGCGCATATGAAGGATATTTTGGAGTACCGCACGATGGAGTATTATCGGAGGAGGTATGAAAAGTGAGGGGCAAAGCATGAAATCTCTGCAGGATTTGGCTTGAATACTTTGGAAAACTGATGTATAGTATAGTTAATGAAAGAGGTGTATGTTTTCGGACTGCACTGGGGGAGTCACTCTGTGGCTCCCTATTATGTTTGTACCGATTTTTATGTCGTTCGGTGCAGAGGAGTCCGTTTTTGATTCCAGGGGATTTCTGGTATTTTAAAAGAGCCAGGAGAAAATCCCCTGGCTCCAGACCGCCCACAGTATTGCGCCGGAAACCAGCTCGTGGGAGAAGTCCTGAATAGTATATGCAGATAAAGAAATATGATTACAGTTTTTGTTGCCAATCGCTGCGGAAACCATAGTAATCCATTCGTACAAATGGATATTTCCTGGTCAGTGAAATGATAGAGTCTTTCATCTCACTAAATTTATTTGCTGGCAGGATCCGCTTCATAACAAGCAGAAAACCATAGAAATGGGCGTTATCGATTTCGCCATTATTGTTTTTTCTGAGCAGCGCTTTTTCCTTTTTATTAAGGGACGGTTTCTGTTCGAAGAGCCGGTTATAGATCCTGCTTCCGTGTGCGCATAGATTGCGTATGATCGTCATGCTGTGCATATAGCTTCCGAGGATGGTAGCTCCTTTATTCATGGTCAGGCCAAAGGCGCGGGCTACGGAATCTTTTATGGGCTGTTCAGAAATGGAATACAAAAAGGAGATATCGGATATGGTCAGCAGATCGACATATGCCCACAAAGGAATGTCCTGCTGCAGGTCGTTTACAAAGTGCTTTAGGTAGGCTTCGTGGGGAAGCCGCTGGGTTTTCTGCTG
>CANQGA010000177.1 GCA_947600145.1 uncultured Lachnospiraceae bacterium
ATCTACCCTATTTCCATTATCATCCTGCACTTCCCATCAATACGTTCTATCTTTCGCCGAAACTGTCCATAGCTCATAGTCCCTTTGAAATTCATTCTGGGCTGACTGACATAGCCGGGGAAATAGCCCGGATTCATTTCCATAAGCCGCCCTCTCAGCTTCTCCCTCGGAACCAGTTCAATGATATCGTCCAGGCACCCTACATGGAGTATCTTCGCCTCGCGGTTCTTTTCTTCCGGGAGCCAGCACACACGCCATTCTTTCTGGTTTTCAAATATCGTATACTTATCCAGGCATCCATACCAGATGATATCTGGGCACCCTTTCGTCAGCTCCTTCATGTCAAATATACCGCTGTCTCCCGATGTTATCAGTGATACATGATGCGACATCTGCAGCCCTTCCGGATTGGAGCGGTCCTGGATCTGGTGATACCGTATATCACCCGTGATAACATCCCCGCCCTGACGTCTTACGGCCCGGATAACCCTGCTGATAAATTCTTCCTCATCTTCGATCAGTACAGCCATATCCCCAAAGGAGTCCATCCGGCTGTCCGGCAGATGGATGACATGGACCTGGCTCGACGACAATTGGGGATTCAACGGGAAGAAGGTATCCAACAGCTGATAAAATTCTTCCGGCGACATTCCCCGGATCTGCTCCGCACTGATGCTGCGTCCTCTTGAATTTATTATATTGGCTATATTATCTTCATCCAGAAGTACCTTTTCTTTCGTATCCATACAGTCCACGCGGAAGAAGCAGAGAAGATTACAGAAATCATAAGCCTCCAGACGGAACCGCACGTCAAACTTCAAGGCATCTGCAAAATCATGCGGCAGGAACTTCCTGGCGCATTCCCGCGGGACCTGCGACGATACCCCTTCCTGGAAATCCTGCTGGTTCATCTCCCGGAAAGCCTTCGCTTTTTCAATATCTTCCTTCGTCGCTTTCCCGGAAATAACATCCTCATACTTAATAAGGCCTTTCTTAAAGTCCCGAAAAGTTGATAAGGATGACATATACAGATTGCCGTTCCTGTAAGAATCCGCGTATTGGCTGTCCGCATAACGGATAAGTATGCTCTTCATGATATCATGGTCCTCTTTCGGAATTGCTGTCTCTCCTCTGATTGTAACACAGTGGTTTCAATTTTTCTCACTTATCGTACCACTTTATTCACATTTGTAGCCTCCAGAAGCCCTTTTGTTTCATCATCTTTGAAGATCTTAAAGCAGATATATTTTATCAGCAGAGACACATCGTCCTTTTTATCAAAACAAAGCCTGTCCTTCCCATCCAATTTCAGTTTCAATAAATCCGCCACCTGTTTTCTTCCATTCCGGCTGGACAGCTTCATGGCCCGTTCATGATGGAACGTAAGGAAGGTCCGCGGCGAGGAATACGACCTTGCGTATTGGTAAAACTGCTCCTCATCCGAAAAAGCTCCATATGCGCCCAGCCGGCTGATAGCGCGGTCCTTGATCTTCTGCATGGTCTTCTCCAGGTTGAAAAATGTCTCCACTTTCAGATTGAACGCATACGCATAGCCCTCAATGACGATCATGTCAACATCCATATACAGTCTGCAGAAACAGTCGCTCATCATATCCAGCTCGTCATCCTCACTGAAGCGGAAAACGGAACTCCTTTTATCTGATAGTTCGATCACGGGATTCGCCATCTTCACCATTGTCATGGCCGTATATTCTTCTGTCCTTGGGGTCGCAACCAGCGCATACCCATTGTATTTCCCCCGGATCTTCTCCGGAGAAGCGTGTACAAGGCCATCTTCAAAAATATCCCAACAGCCTCCTACAAGCTCCCCCTTCAGATCCAGTCTGTCACACGCCACCTTGGAATTCTCCCCGGTATAATCCCTTACTTCATCGACTCTTTTCATCTGGTACCCGCCGATGGTTTTCACTAACGCCTGTACATAGCTGGAGAGATAATCCCGGTTCCTGAACCTGACTTTATGGACGGTGTATGGATTACTGCTCCTGCGGTCGATTTTGAAAAAGTAAAGATTCCAGGTATGCGTCCGCGTATCGGCCTTCTCAATACAGGACTGCAGCTGATCTTTATCCATCCGTTCCTCACCCCTCTCATCTTTGGAATCCGGACCCCTGACTTACAGGTTACTTCTCTAAATCCAGATAGATATCATTCTCAAAATCCCAATAACAGATCTCACCGTTGACCCTGGCTGTCAGATCCCTTCGGCTGATGACCAGGCTGTTTTCATAGGTATGCTTTTTGCTGCCTATCGTACATTCCACGTCACATTCGTACATGCGGTATTTCTTCACCAATTCCAGATAAATATTGGTATAGATGTTGCTGTTTCTTATACACAAAAAAGCTAATACGCCAAAGTAGAGCAGAAAAAGGATAACTCCCCTAAGCTCCGCGAAATCAAATGCCACCATTGGGAGAATATAAGCTATAAGGTATTCAGCGGAGAGCTTATTCGCTTTCCTCACACGTCTCAGTATTCCGATCGGCGGAGCCACTTCCGACTCCTTTGTCTTAAGGAACCGGTTCAGATCCCATATGCTTGCAATGACTACAATCGTGACCACTACGACGGTTCCTACCATGAGTCCGTTGATACATATAAAACGGCCGGCTGCTCCACGGAAATCGAAAGAAGGAGCCCTCAGACGTCCCCATCTGCATATGATATATCCAGATATGTCATATAGATCGGCAATAACGATCGCTGCCCACAGGGGAAGAAACGATGTGATAAACATATTCCATCTGAACCTTATATCCATAGCTTTCCTTTCCTCAGTTGCAAACGCTCCTAAACGAGATCCCTATTCTCCCTCACAGGCATTGAACGCAGCACATTCTTCCTGCCACAATTCCATTTCATCGTGGATTTCCCAACATAGACGGTCATAATTCCTTTTTTATCTTTCCATGCTCAAGCATGCATTGATAAAACTTTTTGATGCTGGCTGCGGCAGTTCTGATCGTGCTGGGAGTTGACAAAAGGGCCTTTTGGATAAAAAGTCACACAGGCATCCGCTAAGCATATAAGTCGTCTTCCATACTCTATTCATAAAGTGACCTCATTTACACTCAGACAAAAGTATCAATCTACCGTTCCCCATACATGCTCTTTCAGGAAAATATTCCCACTAGCAAAATCTACTACTTTCGTCTCATTCAGATTATTTATAGCAGTTACAACTTCTTCCCGTCCAACAGTCTTTCCTTCTTTATGCTGGTACCATTCCAGCACTTCACCAATAAATTGTTCCTCATCGACTCCGGTGTTATATATGTCTTTCTTATTGAGCAGGTAAACAACGTAAACCTCCATCCTACTTAATTCCTGTTTTACAGACTTCTTTATAAAAAATACAGAGGCAATTATCAGTTGGATATATGTAAATACACTATCTGGTTTATTAATAGACGCTGCAAATTCCAATCCGGCAATTACTGCTTTCTTCAAGTCCATTTTTATGTTGCCAGCCTTATAAGATGCAGAGTCCTCTCCCAAAAATATCATACCTTTTCTTGCATCTTCCGGCAACACAGTAATGTAATTGTCCACTATGTAAGTGCCTACTGACTTCTCTAAGCCATACATTAATGCAAACTGCTCTAACTCCTTTTTCAAACTGTCATTATATTCCATTGCTTCTTTTCTGTTCATTGTCAACTCTCCTCCTCATAAGCGCTCTCTTTTCTGTCCTCAGAACCTTATACAACTTTCCCTTTTCCATTTTCATGAGAAGCTGGTCTTTAAATTCATCATATACATCCAAAAAACCGCTGTACAAATGGTTCCCATCTGAAGTATCAAAATCATAATCGTCATTGTCAGCAACAGCAAATAACCGACTCTTGCGCTTTACTGGTGCCGGATGCTGCCAGCCACGGAAAACTGTCTTATACAATACTCTGTCTGTATAATAATACAGATCAAAGAAGTCCATATATATCATCGGCGCCAGATAAGTATACTCTTCAAGAATAGTATCTGAACCTTTTTCTTCCATGATAATCTTTAATACAATATGGTAAGCTATCATGTCTGCATCATATTCTTCCTTTTCAGGATGCTCTTTAGTGTATTTCCTGCCAATAGATGCAAAATATGCATGTGCAATCTCATGGGCCAAACTGAATACAACGATTGTCCAATAGCAGTCCTCAGCAAGCTGAAGTATCTGAATATCTCCATTTAAGGTATTCATTAACGCATGATTCGCATCCATGCCCTGCATTTCCCCAAATATACACACGTCATTCATTAAGAATAATATATATCTGAAACACTCCCCATATATCTCCGGATTTTCAAAATCCTTAGACCATTTAAACATTGCCAGTAGGAACCCCATTACCGTGGATTCAAACAACTCATCAATATGTATGAATGTCGGATTTACGCTGTCATTATAAATATAACTATTAATTGAGCTCTGATATAAGTTGCTTAATTCAATTTCTGTTCCGATATAACCATATTCCTTTGCAAAATACCTTTTGACTATATCGAACATCGTCTGCAAATTATATCTTGCTATATTCTCCTTTAACTGCTCTTCTGTAAAGTAGGAAGGAAAATATTTTAACATGGTTTTAATGCCACGTTCTTCGTCTTTTAGGGAATTTCCGCCAAATTTGAATATTTCATAATCGTCTGGTGGCAACATGAATTTTCCCCAAAAATGGTGGGCATTGCCATTCTTTTCCATAATCGCCAAGCCTCCGTTTGTACATGGTAATCCCTATTATCATTACTCTTATAACTTAGTATACAGGTAAATCCAGGTTGCTCCAAATGTGAGGTCATTTCATATTGTTCTATACAATAACTATTATACTACAAATCAATTAAATTTCTATCAATTATTATATGAAAACATAGAACCAATGTAAACATAATGCATTTCTATTCTATATTTTTTAAACAAATATTCCAACATACGTTTATCATTGCCATTCTATCATGTTAAAAATCATCTGAGTACCCCTTCTGTACTCTCTTTCTGAAACAATACCTTAACCGTCAGAAACAGAATCCGCATATCCTCCACAATACTCGGATGCGACAGATACATCAGATCCATCTGTAGCTTATCATACGGCTGTGTATTGTATTTCCCGTAAACCTGCGCATACCCAGTCAGACCTGCCTTTCCTTTCAGTCGCAGCGCAAACTCCGGCAATTCCTTCTCATACTGTTTCGCAATCTCCGGCCGTTCCGGTCGGGGACCTACCAGTGCCATATCTCCCTTCAATATCATGAAAAACTGAGGAAGCTCGTCAATCCGGTACCTGCGGATCACACGTCCTACCTTAGTCACCCGGCTGTCATTTGCCCCTTCACTTAAAACCGCTTCCCCATTACTTTCTGCATTCATACGCATGGAACGGAACTTCAGAAGTTTAAATTTCTTTCCATCCTTTGTCAAACGTTCCTGCCGGTAAAAAACAGTCCCTCCGTCTTCCATATGAACTGCAAACGCCGTCAAGAGCATGATCGGCGAAGTAACCACCAACGCAGCAACAGAGATCACAATATCCATCAACCTTTTAATGATCAGATATTCCACCGGCTGATGAAACCAGCCCACATGGAGAATCGGAAGATGGAACATATGTGTCCGTTTCGCACCGCTCATGATCGTATCGCCGATACGTGGAATTACATAGACATCAATGTTTTTCTCCAGACAATATTTTAATATAATATTTCTCTCATGGCTGTGGATTCCTCCGAGAAACACGGCCTCTATCCCATCCAGCACTCCAAGATCTGTCAGACATGTGCAGACATCCTGCGTCAGCATCACATTGAACTTCTTCTCCATTCTGTAATGCGAAACCAGCATTTCCAGTTCCGGACGCCGATCGTAAATGACGGCGGAGCGGATCGGCGGAAATACAGCAAAATACGCATTATGCGCAGTTAATGACCAGGCAACCACCAAGGCGGCCTGAACAAATAAAGCCGTTAATAATGGCAACGGATTCGGGATGAACTTTGTCAATAGGTAAGTAATCACATAAAGAATTGCATCGGTAAATCCTAACGCAAGAATCTGGCTGTAGACC
>CANQGA010000178.1 GCA_947600145.1 uncultured Lachnospiraceae bacterium
TATTATTCAAATGGTAATGACGGCGTGTTTAGGTGTGTTTTTCTGCGTTTGCAGATTAAAGGTTAAAAATTGCTCTACTTTATCCTTGATAATAGCGCATGGAGTATATGATGCCTTGATAACTGTTTTTGCATCTATTTTACTATAGTGATGAAGTTATAGCGTTGTCCGGAATATGTCTGCGGATATAGAGAGTATTGTCAGGAAGCATTTGACAACAACATTATATTCTTCCGGCCAACCGATCCGAAATTAATTGACAAGGAATGGTTCAGCCGGACGAAAAATCTGTATGACAAAAAAGAAACCGGTCAGATTGGGCCCATTAGCTTTCACTTTTGGGCTGTCGATGGTACGGAAATACTAAAGCAGGGCTTTCGTATAGCGAAAGAACACGGCATGGATAAAGTGCTTATGAGAAGGGATTGTGCTGAAAACGCACAACAGACGCAAGGATTGCGGCAAAGGGATCAGGAGACCTGTTATGAGCAATATAAATGATACATCCGTTGAAAAACAATAAAAATCAGGGCTTGATATTTCAATGAGCGGAGACTATAATAAAATCAGACTTTAGATTAGTCGCCGCAAGGCGGGAGGTAAAGCTCTATGGCGTATATTGAAAGGGCGATTGCGTCCGTTCTGAAGGAAAGAGTAAGATCAAGCAAATGCGTTCTGGTGACAGGAGCCCGTCAGGTCGGGAAATCGACGGTGATCCGACATGAATTTCCGAAATTTAACAGGGTGAATTTTGATGACAGGCTTGCCAGGCTTCAGGCCAGGGAGGAGCCGGGACTGTTTTTCCTGAACCATCCGTGCCCTCTGTTTATCGACGAGGTTCAGAAAGAAAGCTCGATTCTGGAGGAGATCAAGCTGATCGTCGATGAATCGGATCAGAGAGGACGATTTATTTTGTCTGGGTCACAGAAGTTGGAGTTGATGAGGGGCATGGGTGAATCTCTGGCCGGGAGAGTGGCTGTCTCCGAACTTTTAGGACTTTCGCTGCGTGAAATATACGGGATCCGGTTTAACCGGCATTTTATACCGACGGACGAGTATATGCGGGCACGAGAGGGAGAGATAAAGCCGTACGCAGATATCTGGCAGACGATCCATAAAGGCTCCTATCCGGAACTGTACGACGTGGAAAGAGACTGGCAGGAGTATTATTCTTCCTATGTGGCCACTTATCTTGAAAGGGATGTGAATGAATTCATTTCCAGCGATGGAATTACTTTTACGAAGTTTCTGACCGCGGCTGCCGCCAGAACCGGAGAAATATTGAATTATGCCAATATTGCTGGCGAGGTGGGCGTCAGTGAACCGACGGTCAAGAAATGGATTTCGATCCTTGAGCGGACAGGGATCGTATATCTGCTGCAGCCGTACAGTCATAGTGCGCTGAACCGCGCGATCAGAGCGCCGAAACTTTATTTCAGGGATACTGGTCTTGCCTGCTATCTGACGCGATGGCTGACCGCGGACGCGCTGAAATTCTCGGCGGTTGCAGGCAGTATGTTTGAAACATTTGTGGTATCGGAGATACTGAAATCGTATGCCAACGAAGGAAAGGATTACAAATTCTCAATTTTTTATTACAGAGGGAAAGACAAGAGAGCCGCGTCAGAAAACGAAATAGATCTGATCATAGAGGAAGACGGTGTCGTCTATCCCGTAGAGATCAAGATGACGGGTAATCCGAAGGCCAGTATGGCAGCCGCGAATATGGTTCTGGATAAGATTCCCGGTAAGATAAGAGGGATGGGCGTAATTCTGTGCCTGATTGGTCAGAAAACGTATCTGAGAGAAAATCTAGTGGCGCTGCCTATTGAATATCTGTGAGAAAATGTATAAAAGCGGGATGAACGGATGATCGGAGAGAGGAAGCTGCTTGCCAGGCTGGAGTCCCGGTGGTTTCAGTATCTGACGGCGTCGAAGCTGTCGCGGCAGAATGTGGAGCGGGAGAGGGAGAAGTTTCTGTTGATTCTTTTCAGATAATAGGATATAATGCAGAGGATGTGAATGACATTTTCCGAAAACACGGAAAGAGACTGAGAAAGTTGGTTTGCTGGGAAGAAGAGGCAGGACAGATCCATGATTAAATGTGTTTTATTCGATTTTGACGGCGTGATCGCCGACACGGAAGTGAGTAATTTTGAATATTACGGAAAGGCGCTTGCCCAGCTTGGTATCAGGCTGACGGAGGAAGATATCCGCGCGATGACCGGAACAGCGGGACGCGCTTACGAAGAGAAGCTTCTGGCCAGGGCGCCGCGGCCGGTGACGCACGAAGAGCTGATGAAAAAGCGGGCTGAGACGGGCAACACGTACGAGAACGGCGAGCTCAGCCCGGCGGCAGGCGTGAAAGAACTGATCACGGAGCTTCGGAAGCGGGGCATCCGGACGGCGATCGTCTCTTCAACTTATACGAGGCTGATCGTGACGGCGCTGAACCGTATGGGCATGACGGCTCTGTTCGATCTCATCCTGTGCGGAGATATGTATCCGACGGAGAAGCCGGATCCGGAATGCTATCGGATGGGCATGCGTCTGCTGAATGTCGGGCCGGAGGAATGCATTATTGTGGAAGATTCGGAAAACGGGATCCTGGCCGGGAAGCGTTCCGGCGCGTATGTGCTGGGCTACACCGGGAATACGGTAAAACAGGATGTGAGCCGGGCAGACCGCGAGATCTCGTCATTTGAGCCGGCGGACCGGCTGGCGGATGAGATGGTGAAGGTCGTGCCCTGAATGGAAGCGGAGGCGCGCCGTACAGATCGGGAAGGGGACAGGTCGGGGACACGATGAAGAATCAGGATTCCGTCCGCGCGCTGAAAGGCGTCGGCGACAAATCGGGAAAATTATTCGAGAAACTGGGCGTCGGCACTGTGGACGACCTGCTGCATTATTATCCCCGGGCTTACCACGCCTATGAGCCGCCGGTCCCGATCGGAAATCTGGTGCCGGAGCAGGTGTTTTCGGTGGCCGGGATCCTGGCAAAGGACGCTTCCGTGCGCAGGTTTGCCCATATGCAGATCGTGACCGTGTCGCTGAAGGACGGAACCGGAAGCCTGCAGCTTGTGTGGTATAATATGCCGTACCTGCGCTCAATGCTTCAGGCCGGAACCTTTCATATCTTCTACGGAAAAGTCGTGAAGAAGAATAACCGTCTGACTATGGAGCAGCCGGAGATCTACAGCCGGGACGCCTATGACCAGGTCATGACGACGATGCAGCCGGTTTACAGCCAGACGAAGGGCCTGGGCAATAAGGCGATCTCCAGGGCTGTGGCTCAGGCGCTGGACTGCCGGCAGCTTGAGCGGGAATATCTGCCTGCGGCGCTCCGTCAGAAATACGAACTGGCCGAGTATAATTTCGCCATCGAGCATATCCATTTCCCAAAGGACCGGCAGGACCTGATCTTCGCGAGACGGCGGCTGGTATTCGACGAGTTTTTCTTCTTCATTCTGGCTGTGCGCGGCCTCAGGGAGAAACGGAACGGCAAAAAGAGCGGCTGGGTCATGAAGCTGGCGCCTGAGGTGGCTATGCTGCGCAGACGGCTGCCCTACCGGCTGACCGGCGCCCAGCAGAAGGTCATGGAAGAGATCGAGCGCGACCTGACCGGCGGGCAGGTGATGAACCGGCTGATCCAGGGAGACGTAGGCTCCGGCAAGACGATCATCGCCGTTCTGGCGCTTCTCCACGTGGCTTACAACGGATGCCAGGGCGCGCTGATGGCTCCTACCGAAGTGCTGGCAAAGCAGCATTACGAAAGCATTTCCGGACTGTTTCAGGAATACGGCATCGAAAAGGTGCCGATCCTGATCACCGGCTCCATGACCGCCAAAGAGAAGCGGACCGCCCAGGAGAAGGTGAAGAATCATGAGGCCGACATCATCATCGGTACCCACGCGCTGATCCAGGACAAGGTGATCTACGACGATCTGGCGCTTGTCATCACCGACGAGCAGCACCGCTTCGGCGTCGGACAGCGGGAGATGCTGGGCGGGAAGGGCCGGGAACCCCATGTCCTCGTCATGAGCGCGACGCCGATCCCAAGGACGCTGGCGATCATTCTCTACGGCGATCTGGATATCTCCGTCATCGACGAGATGCCCGCGGACCGCCTGCCCATCAAAAACTGCGTCGTCGGCACCGAGTACCGGCCGAAGGCTTACGCTTTTATCGGAAAGCAGATCGCGGCCGGCCGCCAGGCCTACGTGATCTGTCCGATGGTGGAGGAAAGCGAGATGATCGACGCGGAGAATGTCCTCGATTATACAAAGAAACTGCGTGAAGCTCTGCCGGGTATCTCCATCGAGTATCTTCACGGGAAGATGAAAGGCAAGGAGAAGAATCAGATCATGGAGAGGTTCCTGGCCGGTGAGATCCAGGTGCTGGTCTCCACGACGGTCATTGAAGTCGGGGTCAATGTGCCCAACGCCACGGTCATGATGATCGAGAACGCCGAGCGCTTCGGCCTGGCCCAGCTCCATCAGCTCCGCGGCCGCGTCGGCCGCGGGAAGTACCAGTCCTACTGCATCATGGTCAACTGCGGAGACCAGGAGGGAACCCAGAAGCGGCTCGATATCCTGAACCGCTCCAATGACGGCTTCTATATCGCTTCCGAGGATCTGAAGCTGCGCGGCCCGGGCGATCTCTTCGGCCTGCGCCAGAGCGGCGACATGGAATTTAAACTTGCCGATATCTTCACCGACGCCGATATCCTGAAGACCGTCTCTGAGGAGGCGGACGCGCTGCTGGAAGCCGATCCGGAACTTTCTTCCGAAGAAAACAGGGAACTTAAGCGCCGTCTCGACGAGTACCTTACGAAGAGTTACGACAGGCTGGCGCTGTGACACAAAGAAGCCGTTGCTCCGTCCATCTTCCGATCGATAGAGTAACGACTTCTTCGCGCATTTTACAGCTTATTTTTCATGATATCGCCGGTCTTACTTGCCAGCCATCTGCTTCTCCTGCGCCTCGATCATTTTCTTGACCATATAGCCCCCAACAGAGCCATTCTGCGCAGAAGTCAGGTTACCGTTGTAACCGTTGGTTAACGGCACGCCGATCTCGCTGGCCACTTCCATCTTGAACCTGTCCATAGCCTCCTTGGCTTCCGGAACGTTGGTCGTGTTAGAAGAATTGCTTGACATGAGTTAACGCCTCCTTCTCATCTGACGATGTGTTTTTGTGTTACAATCCTATTATGTGTTTGACGAAAAATAATAAACTAACATATTTTTGAAAAATTACCATCCCGAAAAAGCGGTTGACTTTTCTTTGTACAGGCTTTAGTATAATTTAAGGATAACGACTGCATTCAGGAGGGTAGGACTTTATGAGCACAAAAGCAGAGAATGATCTGGTGGGGTACTTAACTGAGAACCGTATTGAGAGCGCGGAGTGTGATATGAATCACAGCTTCGCTTTTATCAGTTATGCGCATACGGTGCATGACATGGATATCGTAAGATATGTATTCGAGGAGCTGACGAGAAGGGGATATAATCTCTGGCTTGACGCCGCCAATATCCCGCATGATCGGAATTCGTGGAAGAACGCCGCGTTTACGGCGCTGGAGACATCGGTGAAGAACTGTAAGCTGCTTTTGTATTTCCGCAGCGAAGAGTCGATAACAAGGCGTACGATCGCCGACGAGCTTGAGACTTATAAAAGGACGACGGGCGGAAAAGGCGAGATCGTTACGGTGGAGATCTATGAGAACGAGAGGATCCATACGAAGACGCTGCTTCAGGATATGAACATCACGACGGAAGGCAAAGAGGGAAGCGAGCTTACGCGCGCGCAGGAGAAGATCGACAGTTATAATAAGATCTGCGATATTATCAACAGCAGCTGCTCCGCGATCCAGTATAACGACAGAAAGGGCGTCAACAAGGATCGGGAACGCCTTGTCGATGAGATCGAGAAGGAGCTGAACCGCCATGGGATCCATCAGCAGTTCAGTCTTGCGGACAGGATCTTAAGCATCATGGACGGTTCGTTCCGGAT
>CANQGA010000179.1 GCA_947600145.1 uncultured Lachnospiraceae bacterium
AGAAACGCCGCCGCGAACGTCCCCAGATCGATATAGATCACGCCTGCCATCCCCACAAACGCGAACATGGTCGTCGCGAGAACAGGATGCAGGATCGTCACCAGGGAATTGGAAAAGGACTTAAGCCCGCTGACCTTCTGGTAATGCTTCTTCGGCGTGATCAGCGTCATGGCCACGTCGCCGGCCGGCTGCTGGACCGTGTTCATCAGGCCGTTTACCGCGTTCAGGATATACATGTGAACAGGCCGCAGCGAATCTGTCTTCAGCAGCACCAGCACCGCCGCGGAACAGCAGGCCGCGAAGGTGTCGCAGCACAGCATGACCTTCTTCTTGTCCCACCGGTCGCTTAACGCGCCCGCGAAAATACTCATCAGCACATACGGCGCGTAGGAACAGATGGACAATGCCGCCGTCTGAAGCGCCGATCCGGTCTTCTCATAAAGCCACAGCGTCAGCGCGAAATTCGTCATTGCGCTGCCGAGCTGGGACAGCGACTGGGTACTCCACAGGATCAGAAATGTTTTCAGCTCTTTTATTAAATTTTTCATTTTACTTTGCTCCTTTGATTATGTATTTTTCGAACATCAATCAAGTCGCAAAGTCTGAGGACTATTGCCTGCGGTCAGGCGCTTTCCTCCCCACGCATCGTCCTCAAACCCTGCGTGGAGCGGATGCATTGATCAGTCGCATCGATAACCTCCTGGTCACTTCACCTGCTGAACCTGCTTGGCGGTCATTTTCTCCAGAAAATGGCGAAATTCTTCGACCGTTCCGCCTTTCAGCGTGTTCTTGTCATAAATCTGCGCGTGGTTTGCGCCAAATCCCAGCACAAAATACCGGGGCATCTCCGCAACCACGCTGATATGATCGTAGCTGAACCGGGACGTCCCCAGTTCTGTGTCTGAGGTATATCCCTCCGGAGTAAATGTCACAACCGATTTCGTTGTCCCCGGAGGAAGACGCTTTACGCCAAGCGCTCCGTTCAGCTGATCTTCAAAGAGAAGGACAAGCGCAATGAGCAAAACAGCAAACCAGGTAAAGCCCGTCCTGAAGTCGAACGCAAATCCCCCGTCTCCGGGGAACAGGCTGACCAGAATTCCGAGAACGGCCGCTATGATACCGAAAATCCGAACGCGGCGGTTCCTTTTCCGGCGGACGGTTTTTCTCAGTGCCCTTGCCATCGCGGTCATAGCCCGCTGGTCATAAACCGTTTCAAAGGTAAAGCTTACATCTGCTTCCATGATTCGCCATCGCCTCCTTCGGTGAAAATCTCAGGCCAGCGTCCCTTTCGTCGACAGCACGCCGGCGATCCGCGGGTCTGTCTGTGTCGCCTCATCCAGCGCCTTGGCGAACGCCTTAAAGGCCGCCTCGATGATGTGATGGTTATTGTAACCGGAAATCTGTTTCAGATGCAGATTCATCTCCGCCGCGTAAGAAACGGCGTAAAAGAACTCCCGCACCATCTCGGTCTCCAGCCCGCCCACCTTCTCACGGTCCAGATTCAGATCATAAGCCAGATAAGGACGTCCGCTTAAATCCAGCGCGCATAGAATGAGGGCGTCGTCCATCGGCAGGATCTTCGCCCCGAAACGGACAATTCCATTTTTATCGCCGACCGCTTCCCGGATGGCCTTTCCGAGCACGATCCCGGTATCCTCTACGGTATGATGCGTGTCCACTTCCAGATCGCCTTCTGCCCTGACGGTCAGATCAAACAGGCCGTGGCGGGCGAAGCCGTCCAGCATATGGTCGAAGAACCCGATGCCGGTGTGGACGTCCGACCGGCCTGTGCCGTCCAGGTTCAGCGATACGGTTATCTTTGTTTCCTTTGTGTTGCGTTCGATCGTCGCGGTGCGCGGCATATTCATTCCCCCTTCACTCTCTCTTCCTCGAACCGCACCCGGATCGAGTTGGCGTGGGCCGTCAGATGTTCCGCCTCCGCGAATGCAATGATATCCCTGCTCACCGGCTCAAGCGCCTCACGGGAGTAATAGATCACGCTGGATTTCTTGACGAAATCATCCACTCCCAGCGGCGAGAAGAACTTGGCTGTCCCGTTGGTCGGCAGAACATGATTCGGTCCGGCGAAATAATCGCCCAGCGGTTCGGAGCTGTATTCCCCGATGAAAATGGCCCCTGCGTTCCGGATCTTCGTCATGATCTCAAACGCGTCGGCGGTCACGATCTCCAGATGCTCCGGCGCGATCTCGTTGACCACGCCGATCGCTTCTTCCATGTTCTCAGCCACCAGGATATATCCGAAATTCTGAAGCGATTTCTCCAGAATCTCCTTCCGGGAAAGCGTCTGTACAAACGCCTCCGCCTGGGCGGAGACCTCCTCCGCCAGCTTCCGGCTCGTAGTCACCAGGATCGCGCTGGCCAGCTCGTCGTGCTCAGCCTGGGACAGAAGATCCGCCGCCACCCAGCGGGGATTGGCTGTCTCATCGGCCAGCGCAAGGATCTCGCTGGGACCGGCGATGCTGTCGATGCTCACATGTCCGTACACGGCCTTCTTCGCCAGCGCCACGAAGATATTGCCCGGGCCGACGATCTTGTTGACCCGCGGGATCGACTCCGTCCCGAACGCCAGAGCCGCGATCGCCTGGGCGCCGCCCGCTTTGTAGACCTCGGTCGCTCCTGCCAGATGGGCCGCGGTCAGCGTCACCGGATTTACTTTGCCGTCCCGTCCCGGAGGCGTCACCATGACGATGCGCTCAACGCCCGCCACCTCGGCCGGGATGATATTCATCAGGACCGACGACGGATAGGCCGCCTTGCCGCCGGGCACATAGACGCCCACGCTCTGCAGCGCCGTGAATTTCTGTCCCAGGATGGTTCCGTCGGGCTTCGCGTCAAACCAGCTGTGGCGCACCTGCATCTGGTGATAATCGCGGATATTCTTCATGGACCGCTTCATGACCGCCAGAAGCTCCGGTTCCACCAGCGCCTCTGCCTCCGCGATCTCCTCGTCCGTGACGCGGATCGTCTCCGCCGTCAGTTCAGCGCCGTCAAATTTCTTCGTATAGGCGAACACTGCCTCGTCCCGTTTTTCCTTCACGGTATCTACAATCTCCTGGACCGTCGCCGCGTATTCGCCGTAATTGTTCGGATCCCGCTTCAGAAGATCCGACAGGATATTCTTTCTTGTATTTTCATCCAATGTTATGATGCGCATATCATTCTCCTTACCTGCTCCTTCAGATCCCTGATCAGCTTCGTCACCCGCTCATTTTCCCGCTTCATGCTGACCTGGTTGACGATCACGCGGGCGGACAGGTCGCAGATCTCTTCCAGCACCACAAGGCCGTTCTCCCGCAGCGTGGATCCGGTCTCCACGATATCGACGATCACCTCGGAAAGCCCCACCAGAGGAGCCAGTTCGATGGAGCCGTTCAGCTTGATGATCTCCACGGTCTGGTGCTTCTTATTGTAGAAATAATCCTTCGCAATGTTCGGATACTTGGTGGCGACGCGGATCAGCTCGTGGTGTTTCAGGCGGTCCCTCGCCGATTCCGGGCCGCAGACGCACATCCGGCACCGGCCGAAGCCCAGGTCGATGACCTCGTAAAGCTTGCGGCCTTCCTCCAGGATCGTGTCCTTGCCGCAGATCCCGATATCGGCCGCGCCGTATTCCACATAAGTGGGAACGTCGTTGGCCTTGGCCAGGAAGAAACGGATCCCAAGTTCCTCGTTAGTAAAGATCAGCCTGCGCGAGTTCTTATCTTTCATCTCATCGCAGGTGATGCCGATCTGTTCCAGAAGCTCTAATGTTTTATAGGCCAGACGGCCCTTGGTCAGGGCGATCGTCAGATATCTCATATGGCAAAAGTCTCCTTCTCAAATTCAGTCCTCTCCGGCCCGATCGCCTGTTTCTGCGCCAGTTTCCGTCTCCGTGCCGATCAGATACACATTTCCGCCGTTTTCCGCCTGATAACAGATCTGCGCGATCCCGTTCCTTCCCGCGAAATCCCTGTAATCCTCCGGCGTCATGCCGTGCCTGCGCAGCATCAGGCAGACGTTCTCCCCGCGGCCGCGCAGATGCGCAGCCATCCGGACCGCGTCCTCCCGCGCCGCGGGTTCGTACAGCAGGAGCGTCTGCGTGCCCGCCGCCGGGATCTCCACGTTCTGACGTGCGAGCGCCAGCATCAGCTGGTCGATCACGATGGCGAAGCCCACCGCCGCCGCGTCCTTTCCGAACTGACGCAGCAGCCTGTCATAACGCCCGCCGGTCACGATGTACTCTCCGGTCCCGTAAGTATACGCCTTGAAAATGATCCCGGTATAATAATTAAAATTGCTCAGCATCCCCAGGTCAAAGGTCACATAATCCGCGGCGCCGTAGCTTTCCAGGATCTCGCGTACCTCGATCAGTCTGCCGATGGCGCGCCGCGAGCGCTCGTTCGTGACCTGATCCATCAGATCCGACAGCATCTCAAAACCGCCGAACAGCTCAGGAAGCTTTGAGAACATCCTTCCAAGCCCGTCCGGCATCCCGCGCTCCGCGATCAGTTCCTCCACGCCGAAATGGTTCTTATTCTCGATCAGCTCCCGCAGCGTTTCCTGCGTCTGGCCGTCCATTCCGGCCTCCTCCACGAGTCCGCGGAAGAAATCCACCTGTCCGAGCTCCACCTGGAATTCCTTAAGGCCGGCGCTTTTCAGCGCGTCGACGACCATCGCGATCATCTCCGCGTCCGCGTCCGCCGAGTCCTCACCCACTAACTCCGCGCCGGTCTGGGTGCTCTCCTTCAGCCGGCCCTGATAGCTGGAGTTGTTGATAAATGTCCTCTCCCGGTAGCAGAGCCGCACCGGCACCTTCTCGTCCATATAATACTTGGCCACGCATCTCGCGATGGCCGGCGTCACGTCCGGCTTCAGCACCAGCGTGTTATTGTCACGGTCAAAGAATTTGAACATCTCCCTGGAGCTGACGCTGCCCCGCTCTTCCCCGAAAATATCGAAGAATTCAAAGGTCGGCGTCTCGATATCCTGATAGCCGTAACGGTGAAAGGTCTTGCTGATGCGGCTCTGGACTGCCAGTTTGCGGGCGCATTCGCCGTTATAGATATCCCTGACGCCTTCCGGCGTATGCAGAATACTGATTCCCATGATGTTCTCACCGATCCTCTCCGTATCTGTTCTCACACGGTTTTCTTCTGTTCTGATCCTCCGCCGCAGCCTGTGCAGCCGTCGAAGCAGTAGGTACAAAGCCTGCACTTCGGAAGTCCGATGGATTCCACCAGATCGTCCAGCCGGTGATAACGGAGCGTCGTGAAATTCTGCTGTCTGCGGATTTCCTCAAGCATCGCCTCGTACCGGCCGCTCTCCGGATCCGCGTACTCCTTAAGAATCCCCGGATCCTCCGCGTTTTTGCCTTCCCGCTCCAGGATCACGCGCCGTGCGATCAGATCCAGGTCCGACTTGGAACGCGAGAAATTCAGGAACTTACAGCCATATACGAGCGGCGGGCAGGCCGGACGCACATGAACCTCCTTCGCCCCGCTCTGGTACAGAAATTCCGTGGTTTCCCGCAGCTGCGTCCCGCGGACGATGGAGTCGTCGATCAGCAGCAGCTTTTTATTTTCGATCAGGGCCTTCACCGGCAGCAGCTTCATCCGCGCGATCAGATTTCTCTGGTTCTGACTCACCGGCATAAAGGACCTGGGCCAGGTGGGCGTATATTTGATAAATGGTCTCGTAAACGGCACTTTTGACTCATTCGCGTATCCGATGGCGTGGGCGGTTCCGGAATCCGGGACGCCGGCCACCATATCCGGATGCACATTTCCCGCGGCCATATCGCGCTTAGCCAGGGCGCTTCCGCAGCGGTAGCGCATCTCCTCCACATTGATCCCTTCGTAGGAAGACGGCGGATACCCGTAGTAGACCCAGAGAAAGGAACAGATCTGCATCTCATCGCCCGGCGCGGCCAGCTGCTCGATGCCGTCCGGCGTCACCCGCACGATCTCTCCCGGACCCAGCTCCCGCTCGTCGGTATAT
>CANQGA010000180.1 GCA_947600145.1 uncultured Lachnospiraceae bacterium
TCCGCCAGCGCCTGGGACATCTGGATCCCCGGGATCCCGAACAGCCGGCTGGTGATCAGCAGCACCGGGATGAACAGCAGTCCGCTGCGGATACTGGACAGGAGAATGGCCCGGCCGCTCTTGCCGATGCTCTGGAACAGCATGTTCCCGCTTAAGCACAGAGGCATGAACAGAAGCGCCGCGCACTGCATCCGCAGCGCTGGGATGCCTACCGTGATGACGTCCGGGTCGTCCCGGAAGATCCGGATGATGGGTTCGGAGAAAACGAAGCCGATGACGGCCATCACCGCCATCATGCCGGTGGAGAACAGCCAGGTGAAACGCCACGCCTCTTTCACCCGGTCATACCGGCCCGCGCCGTAGTTAAAGGCGCTGACCGGCTGGAAGCCCTGCCCGATACCGATGCCTACGCAGAACAGGAAATTCACGACTCTCGACACGATACTCATGGCCGCGATGACCGCGTCCGCCATCTCCGCGGAGCTGTAAGCTGCCGCGCACTGGTTCAGGATCATTACCGAGATGCTGGTCAGGCCCTGGCGCATCATGCTTGGACAGCCCACGACGATGATATCGCGGATGTACGCGAAGATGCCGCGGGGGGCGCTGCCCGTCGGAATCTCTCCTCCCGCGTTCCGGCGCGTCCGCATCTGCCGCAGGATATAGCGCGGGTGGAAATTTGTCTGTACTTTCTTTCTTATAAACGGCATCAGCAGGATCATGAAGCTGATGTACTGGGAGACGGCCGTCGAAAGCCCCGCTCCCGCGATTCCCATATGGAAATGCCCGATCAGCAGATAATCCCCGAAAATATTCAGGATTCCGCCGGAACCAAGACCGATCATGGCGAACACGGCCTTGCCTTCGTAGCGCAGGATATTGTTCATGACGCAGCCCGCCGTCATGGCCGGCGCGGCGATCAGGATGTACGTGCTGTAGATCCTGGCGTACGGAAGGATGGAGTCCGTGCTGCCCAGAAGATACATGAGCGGCGTCAGGAGGATCAGTCCGAGCGCGGTGATCCCCAGCCCGCACGCGATCGACAGGTAGAAGCTGGCGGCCGCGTAGGTCCTGGCCTCATCCAGATGCTTCTGCCCCAGCTGGCGGCTTAAGCAGCTGCCGGCGCCCTGGCCGAACATGAAGCCGAAGGCCTGGATGATGGCCATCAGCGCGAACACGATCCCCACGGCCCCGCTGGCGCTTGTGCCCAGCGTGCTGACGAAATACGTATCGGCCATATTGTAGACGTTGGTGACCAGCATGCTGATGGTGGTGGGCAGCCCCAGCGTCAGGATCAGACGGTGGACAGGCGTGCGCGTCATGCGCTCATACTGGCGGTCAGAAATAGTCTTTGAAGCTTCCATGGAACGATCAACTCCTTTTGAGATATTCTGGCAGTTGGCGCGGAAAATGTCAAGCATTGTTTTGCCGTAATTTAACATATGCGGTCTCCCGGATCTGATGTTCCCGCGTTATGAACGTCCTGAGATTAGGAAAACAGACTGGCGATTTCTCGGCCGAGGAAGTAAACATACGTTTTAGGTGTCAGAGTTTGCGGTATTGCAGGTATAATTAGGATTGCTTAAGTTCAGATTGGGTGGTAATATTATAATATAGGCAGATATTTTGGGTTAAATCAAACGCCGGAAAGGAGAGTACCACATATGGGCAATTATCTGAATGTTGGCAATGCCGGTTTTACAGCAGCGGCGAAGGGACTTTATGTGGATAAGACGGGAATGATTGCGTTCATTAACTCTACATTGGATACCAAAGATAAGCTGACCTGTGTCAGCAGGCCCCGGCGGTTTGGGAAATCCTTTGCGGCGCAGATGCTGTGCGCATATTACGATAAGAGCTGTGATTCGCACAGTTTGTTTGAAAAACTGGCGATTTCAGCGGATCCCTCTTATGAAACCTATCTGAATAAGTTTGATGTTATTTATCTGGACATTACGTGGTTCATTTCCAGTGCGGACAGAATGGAAGATGTTGTTTCAATTCTTCAGAAGAGAGTGATCGAGGAACTAAGGGAGGCGTATCCGGAGGCCAGAAAAGAGAATACGTTGTCTGAGAGTCTGGCTGCGGTTCACAGCCTTACCGGCGATCGATTTATTGTGATTATTGACGAGTGGGACGCGCTGTTCCGTGAGGCGAAGGACAATGCGGCTCTGCAGGAAGAGTATATTAAATTACTGCGTGGATTATTCAAAAACAGCGGTTTTACGGATAAGATGATCGCGGCCGCATATATGACAGGGATTCTTCCAATCAAAAAGTACGGAACGCAGTCGGCCATGACGGATTTCAGGGAGTATACGATGACTCAGCCGGAACCGCTGGAGCAGTATGTCGGTTTCACAGAGAGGGAGGTTCGGGATTTATGCAAATCTTCCGGTTTGGGGTTCGAGGAGATCCGGAAATGGTACGATGGATATGTCCTGGGAAACAATACCCACATTTACAGTCCCAGGTCGGTAACAGAGGCGCTGCGCCGTAATCGGATTGGAAATTACTGGACGCAGTCAGAGACATATGAATCCCTGAGGCTTTATATTGAACTGGATCTGAATGGTTTGAAAGAGGCCATTGTTCAGATGCTGGGAGGCACGCGTATCCGGATCGATGTGGCGACTTTTCAGAATGATCTGACGACGATCAGAAGCAGAGATGATGTTCTTACGCTTCTGATCCATTTAGGATATCTGGCTTATGATATCGACAGCAGATCCGTATTTATCCCCAATGAGGAAATCCGGGAGGAGTTTGTTCGGGCAGTGAGTGCCGGGAAGTACAGTGAAATAGCCGGCCTGATTCAGAATTCCGAGCATTTGCTGGAAGCAACATTGGGGATGGATGAAGAGGCGGTGGCGTCCGCAATTGAGAAGGCGCATAGGGCGGGAACGGCTCCGACATTTTATAATAACGAGCAGGCGCTAAGGAGTGTGATTCGCCTTTCCTATTTATGTTGCGTAGACGAATATTTGCGGATAGAAGAGCTTCCGTCCGGTCATGGATATGCAGATGTTATATTCTGGCCCAAGAAGGCATCTTCACTGCCGCTTTTGGTGATCGAACTCAAGTGGAACAAGACGGATGGGGGTGCAATCAGGCAGATTAAGAATCGTGATTATCCGCAGGCATTAAAGGAGTATGGAGGAAATATTTTATTGATTGGAATTAATTATGATTCCAAGAGTAAGAAGCATACCTGCAGAATAGAGGAATATAGCGGATAAATGGTATATGCCCATACAGATGTTTTATTTCATGTCTGTGTGGGCATATACATGATTATTATAAGTTTGTCAGAGAGCCTTTATGTTTTTTCAAGGAATTTAGAGGCAATGGTTTAGGCGTATTTGTTAACCCGGCAATATAGTCGATAGAGACATTATAAAAAATTGCCAGACGGATAATAAATTCAAAAGGCGGTTCCCTCTTGCCCTGTTCGTAATTGGTATATGTGGTTCGCGTATTCTCTGATAATAATTCATATGGTGACTCCTTTACCGAAGTAACAAATTCAACCAGCAGATCGACATCGCTGGCCTCATGGTTGGTGCCTTCCGCGTAGGAACCGAAAAGGTCTACTTTTTTGATTGGGTATTCGTGGACGACTGTATTGATCCATACCCTATAAAACCAGGTATGTAAATATTGGGTTCTTGTTTCGCTGATGGGGACGCGTTATTTCTCTAAGAACAGACTGGTATTTTCAGGGAGAATAGAGTAGAATAGACTCAAAAAAGTCGGATGAAAGGCAGCCGCGCTGCGGTATGGGAGAAATAAATGCTATGAAAAACAGAGGGAAACAATGGTCTGCGCTGCTTCTGACTATGTTCCTGTCGGCCGGTCTGATGGCCTGCGGAGGGGAGAACAGTGCGACGGATGAGAGTGGTTTTTCCGGCGGTGTTGGGGAACTGGCGCAGGCCGCAGTGTCGGCGACCGGCCGGGATCCTGAGCAGCTGACGCAGCTAAACCCTGAGACGGCGGCAGCCTATGTGACCAATGTGTACGGGATCGCCGGTGAAAATTGGGAGGATTGTGCGATCTATCAGAGCTCGTCCGCTGAGGTTTATGAGGTGGGCGTACTGGAACTGTCGGATGAAGCGGACGCGGATGCGGTGGTGGAAGCTTTGAAGCAGTATATTCATGGCCGGGAAGGGGCTTTTTCCGGTTACGCGCCCGATCAGGCGGCAATTGCCGCGGGAGCGGTCGCCGTGGCTGAGAACGGTTACGCGGCGGTGCTGATCTGTGAAGAGCCGGAACCGGCGCGGCAGGCTTTTCTGGGGCTTCTGCGGGGAGAGACAGGGGCGGAATCTCCGGTGTTGCATTCTCCTGAGACAGAAAGAGACGCGGAGGTTTCGGGGCAGCCGGCAGCCACTGAGAAGAGCAGTCCGAATTCGCCTGAGCAGTCCGCAGCCGCCGAAGAGAGCGGTTCGGATTCGCCTGAGCAGTCCGCAGCCGTCGAGGAGAGCGGTCCGGCTTCGCCTGAGCAGTCTGCGGCCGCCGAAGAGAGCAGTCCGAATTCGCCTGAGCAGTCCGCGGCCGTCGAGGAGAGCGGTCCGGCTTCGCCTGAGCAGTCCGCGGCCGCCGAGAAGACTTCGGGCATTTCTACGGAAACCGGGGAGCCGCTCCGAGATCCGAAGACCGGCCGCATTCTTTTCACGGATCCGGAGAAAAACGACATGACGGTTTACGACACCGCCGCTATTATGGAAGCGTGGAGAAACAGGGACGCCTCTGGTCTTGGTATGTACGACAGGGCTATCTATGACGCGGCGGAGACGGTTCTTGCGCAGATTCTCACGGATGGCATGAGCGATTTTGAGAAGGAACAGGCAATTTATGCCTGGTTGACATGGAATGTTATTTACGACTGGACCATGACGGATCCGAAGGTTGAAACAGGACGCGACAGCTTCACGCCTTACGGCAGTCTGGTGAACCGCCAGGCCGTTTGTCTGGGGTTTGCTTCTGCGTTCCAGCTGCTGATGAATATGGCGGATCTTGAGTGTATCACGGTGGTGGGCGCTGCTTTTGAAAGCACAAAAGACCATGCCTGGAATATGGTGCGCCTGGACGGCGTCTGGGTCTGCGCCGATCCCACCTGGGATATTCGTTCGTCCCGGACGACCGATCCGGAATGGGAACACTGGGGGATTGACAGCTGGGCGTTTTTCAACGTCACCAGCGACTATATGGCCGAGACCGACCATCAGTGGGATTACGGTGCCGTTCCGGAGGCATAGTGTGCAAATTGCGGTGTGAATACGGAAAAACAGAGAAGATCGGCGGCTTGCAACTGCCGGTTGACACATTTCCAAGCATACTTTCTTGTCTGCAACCGGTGATTCTGCTAGATTGGGGGCAGGACGGAAGCAGGATCTGCAGCGTCAAATTCAAACAGGTGGAGGAAACAGGATGATATTAGCGGAAAAGATCATGAACCTGCGCAAGAGGAACGGCTGGTCGCAGGAGGAGCTGGCGGCGAAGCTGAACGTGTCGCGGCAGTCGGTATCCAAATGGGAGAGCGCCATGTCGGTGCCGGAGCTGGATAAGATCCTGCAGATGAGCCGGATCTTCGAGGTCAGCACCGATTATCTTCTGAAGGATGAGAATGAAACGGAGGACTTCGCGCCTGTGCCGGCCGGCGCGCAGGGACTTGCGGCGGAGGATAAGCCGCTCCGTCGGGTGAGTATGGAGGAAGCGCGGGCATTTATCAGCGCGCAGCAGCAGGCGGCGGGGAAGATCGCTTTTGGCGTGGTTCTCTGTATCCTGTCGCCGATGGTTTGGATCCTTCTGGGAGGTCTGGCGGAGAATCCGCAGTACGGTCTGCGGATCTCGGAAAATGCGGCCGGCGGCATCGGCGTGATCGTTTTGCTTTTGATGGTGGCGGCAGCGGTGGCGATCTTCATTTTCTGGAATACGCGTCTTGAACGGTATGA
>CANQGA010000181.1 GCA_947600145.1 uncultured Lachnospiraceae bacterium
TAAGCGGCATTCTTATGGAGAACTGCCGGCGTCTGCGGCGGCAGGGGAGGAAGAAGCTCATCCTGGTCCTGTGTCTTGTCTGCAATCTGGCGATTCTGGCTGTCTTTAAATACGGCAATTTCGCGCTGGAGACGGCGGACGGCCTCCTGAGGCTCTTGGGGCTGCGGGGGAGCGGACGCCGTCTGGATCTGCTTTTGCCGGTGGGGATCTCATTTTACACATTTCAGGCCCTTGGCTATATCATCGATGTATATCGCTCGGATGTGAAAGCGGAGCGGAATCTGGTCTGCTACGCTTTATTTGTGTCCTTTTTCCCGCAGCTGGTGGCGGGCCCCATTGAGCGCTCGAAGAATCTTCTCGCGCAGGTGGACCAGGTAAGCCGGATGAAGCTGTGGGACGCGAAGCGCGTCACGTCCGGGGCGATCCTGATGGTCTGGGGCTTTTTCCTGAAAATGGTGATCGCGGACCGGGCGGCGATCCTGGTGGACACGGTCTTCGACAATTTCCAGGTGTATGGGAGTACGGAGCTGTGCCTGGCGGCTGTGGGGTTCGCGGTCCAGATCTACTGTGATTTCAGCAGCTATTCCACGATCGCTGTCGGAGCGGCCAGGATCATGGGCTTTGGGCTGATGGAGAATTTCAATACGCCTTATTTTGCCGAAAGCATCCGTGATTTCTGGTCCAGATGGCATATCTCGCTGAGCAGCTGGTTTCGGGATTATCTGTATATTCCTCTGGGCGGAAACCGGAAAGGCCGCGCCCGCGAGAGACTGAATAAGATGGCGGTGTTTCTTATCAGCGGCCTCTGGCACGGGGCCAGCTGGAACTTCATCGTCTGGGGCGGGATCCACGGCTTCTATCAGGTAGCGGCGGATCTGCTCAGGCCGTGGAAGGAGAAGCTGTGCGGGAAGCTTGGGATCAGGCGGGAGGTCTTAAGCTGGAAGCTTCTGCGGATGGCTGTGACGTTCGTGCTGGTGGATGCGGCGTGGATCTTTTTCCGGGCGGATTCCGTGATGAACGCGCTGCGCATCCTGAAGCGGATCCTGTTCCGCCCCACGCCGTGGCTCCTATTTAACGGCGGCATCTATGAGCTGGGACTCAGCCGGCCGGAGTTCGGGATCCTGCTGGTTTCCCTGGCCGTCCTGTTTCTGGCGGAGCTTGTCCGGTACCGCAGGAAGGTGACCGTCGATGTGTTCCTGATGGAACAGAATCTGTGGTTTGAGTGGCTGGCCGTGATCCTGCTGATCGTGATGATCTTTGTGTTCGGGGAGTACGGCCCAATGTTTGACGCGCAGCAGTTTATCTATTTCCAGTTCTAGGCGGGGAGGGAATCATGAAAAAATCGGCAGTACGGATCGCGTGTTTCATTCTCCTGCTTTCAGGGGTACTCTGGTGCGCGGACCGGATCCTGGCTGTGAAATACGGAGACGGCATCTACGATATGACGAAGTTTTACCAGCTGGAGGACGGCTCGGTGGACGTTCTGGTGCTGGGGAGCAGCCACGCGTTTGAAAATATCAATACGGGGACGCTCTGGGATCAGTATGGGATCGCTTCCTATGTGCTGGCCGGATCCATGCAGCCGATGTGGAACACTTATTATTATCTGAAGGAAGCGCTGAAGACGCAGGAGCCGAAGCTGGTGGTTCTGGAGGCCTATATGCTGCGGTTCGACCAGGACTATGCGGACGATTCGCGGATCATCAAGAATACCTTCGGGATGAAATGGTCGCCGGACAAGCTTGAAGCGGTGAAAGCCAGCGCGCCCCGTGAGCGCTGGCCGGAATTTATGCTGGAATATATTCAGTATCACACGCGCTATACGGAGCTCGCCAGGGAAGATTTCCTGCCTGATAAGGGCGATATTTATTATAAGGACTGGAAAGGCTTCGGCAGCAATATGGAGACCGAACGCTGCGAGAGGCCGGATGTGTCCGGCGTCACGGACCGGCGCGGACTGTCGGAGAAGACGGAAACGTATTTCCGGATGTTTATGGAACTTGCCCGGGAAAATGGGATTCCGGTCCTGATCATCGCGGCGCCCTATGCCGGGATCACCGAACAGGACCAGATGATCTTCAATACGGTCGGGGATCTGGCGGAGGAATACGGCGCCGGATTTATCAATTATAATCTGCGGGAGGAGTGCCCCGCTCTGGATTACGGGCGGGATATGGCGGACGTGAGCCATTTAAATTACAGGGGGAACAGGAAGCTTGCCGCGGCGCTGGGGGCTTATATCCGGGAAAATTATCCGGTGCCGGACCGCAGGGGAGACGCGGCTTATGCGTCGTGGGAGAGGAACGCCCGGTATATTGAGGCTCAGACCGCGAATCAGGAACTGAAGGAGACGGAGGACGCGGCGTCGCTTGCCGCCCGTCTTCAGAATCCGGATTATCTGGTCTTCGCGTCCGTGGACGGCAGCTGCACTACGGCGGACGAAAATCTGGCCGCGATCTGGGATGCGCTCGGCATTTCCCGGGACGCCGTCAGCGGCATCTGGTGCGTCGATATGGCGGCGGGACCGCTCTATATCTCCGGCCTTACGCCGTCGCGGCAGTATATCCGCAGGGATTACCATGACTTCCTGCTGGAGAGGGCGTTCGATCCGGACAGGGGGATCTATTATAATACGGTAACCGCGGACGGCGAGAACCGGCAGAAGGCTGCGCACGGCGTGAATATCGTGGTTTACAGCAGAGCGACGCAGGAGATCGCCGACTGCGTCGGTATCCGGACGGACGCGGGATACAGTCTGGCGCGCTGAGCCGCGGCGGGCGTTGTAAGGAAATCGTTATGGAACCGTACGAAAGCATAAGGGAATGGTAAAGTCTTCCGGGCTTTTTTCTGCTATACTGGTATCATCAGGGAAGCGGAAAGGAGCAGATGAAGATGGGAAACAGGATAGTAAGGCTGATAAAGGCGGCGGCCGGCGCGATGATGATGATCATGCTCTGCTCCGGGTTCGTGGCTGTCGGGCAGGGATACAAGATGTATCAGGAAGCGGTCGGCGAGGTAAGCCTGACGGACCGGGTGGAGGACATCCGGACGCAGGAGTGTTATACAGAGTATGAGGAGCTGCCGGAAGATTATGTGGACGCGGTGGTGGCCGTGGAAGATAAGCGGTTCTTCCGCCACGGCGGCGTGGATCCGATCGCGGTGTGCCGGGCGGTGATCAATGACCTGAAGGCCGGCGCTTTCGTGGAAGGCGGAAGCACGATCACCCAGCAGCTGGCGAAGAACCTGTATTTCAGCCAGGATAAGGAGCTGACGCGCAAAGTGGCCGAGGTTTTCATGGCCCTGGCGCTGGAGCGGGAGTACAGCAAGGAAGACATCTTCGAGCTGTATGTGAACAGTATCTATTTCGGGGACGGATACTATGACGTGGGCTCGGCCTGCGAGGGATACTTCGGCAAGGAGACGGAGGACATGAGCCGGTATGAGTGCACGCTCCTGGCCGGTATTCCCAACGCGCCGTCGAAATACGCGCCGACGAAGAATCCGGATCTGGCGGCCCAGAGGCAGCTGCAGGTCGTGCGCCGGCTGAAAGCGTGCGGATACATTTCCGATGAAGAGGCGGAGACGGTGGCGGAAACCGTTGCGGAGACATTGGCGGCCCTGGCGGCGAACTGATCCGCCGGCCGGATCGGCCATGTCCGGCGGACCGATCGGTTCCGTTTGCCGGATCTGCATCGCCTGCGCGGCGGGCGCGGGCGGATCATGACGACATTTTCTGTATCAGATATAGCCATATATACCTCCTCAGGAACAGGCAGTGACCGGCAGGATCGCTGCCTGTTTCTGCGTTGTGCCGGCGCGGAGCGGATATTTCGCTCCGGGCGGAGCAGCTTTTCTGGCCGACGCGGAAGATTTTTCCTGCCCGGAACCGGCGGGAGCGTATTGACAGCGCCCGTGGAATGTGATAGTATTATCTTACAAACAGAACATACGTTCGATTTTAGCGGGTGATGGAATGGACAGGGTGATTTTTCATGTGGATGTGAATTCGGCGTTTTTGTCGTGGGAGGCGGTCTACCGGCTGTACCATCTGGGCGGGACGGTAGACCTTCGCGGGATCCCGAGCGCGGTGGGAGGCGATCAGGAGAGGCGGCACGGCATCATTTTGGCCAAGTCGATTCCGGCGAAGAAGTATCATGTCCAGACCGGAGAGCCCATTGTGGACGCAAAGCGGAAATGTCCCGGACTCGTACTGGTACCTCCGAATTATAGCCTTTACCGGAAGTCCTCGGAGGCGATGCTGAAGATCCTGAGGCGGTATACGGACCGGATCGAGCGGTTCAGCATTGACGAGGCGTTTCTGGACATGACGCACTATCTGGGGGAGCGTGATCCGGTGGAGACGGCCCATGAGCTGCGGCGGGCGGTAGCGGAGGAACTGGGATTTACGGTGAATGTGGGAGTGGCGGAGAATAAGCTGCTGGCGAAGATGGCTTCGGATTTCCAGAAGCCGGACCGGGTGCATACGCTCTGGCGGGAAGAGATCCCCGCGAAGATGTGGCCGCTGCCGGTGCGGGATCTGTATTTCGTGGGGCACGCGTCGGAGCGGAAGCTGACGGCTCTGGGGATCCGCACCATCGGGGATCTGGCGGCCGCGCCGCCGGAAGTTCTGTACGGACATCTGAAGTCCCACGGGAGCCTGCTCTACCGGTATGCCAACGGCTGGGACGACAGCGAGGTGGAGACGGAGCCGCCGCCGAATAAAGGTTACGGGAATTCCCTGACCACGCCGCGGGATGTGACGGACGCGGAGACGGCGAAGCTGTATCTGCTGTCGCTGGCGGAGACGGTTTCTTCCAGGCTGAGGGCGGACAATGCGAAGATCAGCGTGGTGGCTGTCAGCATCCGTGATTATAACCTTCAGTTTTCAAACAGACAGAAGAGGTTACAGATGCCTACGGACCTGACGACGGAGATCTATCAGGCGGCCTGCCGGTGTTTTGACGAGCTGTGGGATCAGACGCCGATCCGCCATCTCGGGATCCACACCAGCCGTGTGGCCGCGGATGAAGGGCGGCAGCTGGGGATGTTCGATACGGTGGACTATGATAAGCAGCGGCGGGCTGAGGCTGCCGTGGATGCCCTGCGCCGCAGGTACGGGACGGACTGTGTGAAGAGAGCCTGTTTCCTGGAGTCGCCGAAGGAGGACGACGCCATGTTCATCGATCATATGGGCGGCGGGATCAGCAGGGAGAAGCGGAGCGTGGATTATTCGAAGGAGAAGATATTGTAGGGAACGGCAGCAGTATTCACAGGGAGAGGAAGTGGAGGCATGGCAGGATTTTTCGCGGCGTCGGCGGACATGATGCCGCGCCATGACGGCGGTGAGGTTCACGGCCGGATGTACCATATTGCCTGCAAAGCGTGGTTCACGACAAACGGCGAACCGATCCCGCTCAGCTTCAAGTTCGAGGGCGACGACGGCGAGCTGCAGTATGTCGGCCGTATGAAGGTGAACTATGCCGAAGACCGCAATTATTCCGGCGTCGCCAGCAAGGAGTACGGCTGCGAGGCCTGTATCGGAGGGATCCTGCGGGAGTTCCGGCTGCTGTTTTATGTGGAAGCGTGCAAGTGGGTGATGGTGATATAAGTTTATATTAACGCAATAAAACAGCGGGAACGGCGATTCCGGCTATTCCCGCTGTTTCGCGGCTGCCCGCGGTATGAATAAAAATATGAGGTATACGAACACTTGGTGTTCGTATACCTCTCGGGTGATGGAGACGACAGGACTCGAACCTGCGACCCTCTACACGTCAAGCAGATGCTCTCCCAGCTGAGCTACATCTCCAACGCAAA
>CANQGA010000182.1 GCA_947600145.1 uncultured Lachnospiraceae bacterium
CGCACGATCATAAACGCCAGATTGCTTCCGACTTCCCTTACGTTCTCCATCCAGCCTGCGATCGTAACCTGTTCTCCAACGTTATTCTTTCTCAGTTCTCCGCAAGTATGTGTTCTTGACTGCATTGATGAATCCTCCCGACGCGGCGTCCTTCTGAGGAACCGCTCACTGTAATAAATCTCTTCTACTATTTTTTCTATGAAGCCCTGCTGCGAGTCTCTTTCGCGGCCTGCGGCCCCTGCCCGCCGGCTGGAACCGCAAACTATATAAAATATAGCATAAGTGCCTCTTTCTGGCAAGAAGGGAGATTTGCATTCTGCCGCCGGCATCTTAAATTCTATGAATAAATAACCCGCTGCGCAGCTTCGGCTCAAACCATGTGGACTTCGGCGGCATCAAAAGCCCCGCGTCCGCCACGGCGAACAGTTCCCCGATCGACGTGGGATACATGGAAAATGCCACTGTCATATCTTCGGAAACTCTCCGTTCCAGCTCGCCCAGGCCGCGGATCCCTCCGATGAAATCGATCCGCTTGTCCAGCCGCGGATCTCCGATGCCGAGCACCGGCCCCAGCAGATAATCCTGCAGCACAGATACATCCAGACTCTTCACCGGGTCGCCGCTTACCGCCGCGGTGACCTCCGGCTTCGCCGCCAGCTTGTGCCACTTACCGCCAAGATACATACCAAACGTACCCTTCGCAGTCGGAGCGTAAGCAGCCTTTCCGACCGGTTCCACCCTGAAATTCTCCGAGACCGCCGTCAGGAATTCCTCCTCCGTTATGCCGTTCAGATCCTTCACCACCCGGTTATAGGGCATGATCATCAGCTGATCCTCCGGAAACAGTACCGCCAGGAAGTAATTAAACGCCTCCTGTCCCGTGTATCCCGGGTTCTCCGCCCGCCGCTTCAGCCCTACCTTCACCGCCGATGCCGCCCGGTGATGCCCGTCCGCGATATAGGTGTTTGGGATTTTCCCGAAAGCCTCCCGGATCTTTTCGACCGTCTCACGGCCGCCGATCTTCCAGACCGTATGCCCGATCCCGTCCTCCGATACGAAATCGTAAAGCGGCGCTTCCGTCATCACGTCCGCCATGATCTGCGCAAGCGTTTCATTTCTCCGGTACGCCAGAAAGATCGGTCCCGTATGCGCCCCCGTGATATCCACGTGCCGGATCCGGTCCAGTTCCTTCTCCTCCCGCGTATTCTCATGCTTCTTGATCACGCCGTTTACATAATCATCGATCGAACAGCAGGCCACGATCCCCGTCTGGCTCCGCCCGTCCATCGTCAGCCGGTAGAGATAATAATTCTCCCCCTCGTCCGTCACAAACGTCCCGTCGGCGATCTCCGCTTCCAGCATCTCCTTCGCCTTCGCGTACACCCGCGGGTCGTAAGTGTCCACATCGTCCGCGAACTGAGTCTCCGCCCGGTCGATATTCAGAAAAGAAAGCGGGTGTCCTTTCACCGCCTCGCAGGCTTCCTTCCTGCTGTACACATCGTACGGAAGCGCCGCCACCTGACTCGCCGCATCCGCGGCCGGCCTCACGCACACAAACGGTCTTACGTCTGCCATTTTACAATTCCTCCTCACTGGCACCCTTTCTGCATGGAAATCCGGAGGACCCGAAGCCGGCTTCTCCTGCATACGGATGTAAAATGGGGCCAGACTTTTCGGCCCGGCCCCTTTACGGCTTTTATTTCACCACGCGCACCCTCAGCACGCCCTTGATCGCCCTCATCTTCTCCACAGTCTCCGCGTCGATGGGGCTGGACAGATCCAGAAGCGTATACGCGTATTTATCCCGGCTCTTGTTGGTCATATCCGAGATGTTCACGCCGCTGGCCGCCACCAGGCCGGTGAACTGGCCGATCATGTTCGGGATATTCAGGTGGTGCACCGCCAGACGGCCCGCCTCCTTGCAGACGCCCATATCGCAGCTGGGGTAGTTGACGGAATTCCTGATATTGCCGTTCTCCAGATAATCCATCAGCTCCTTCACCGCCATCACGGCGCAGTTGTCCTCCGACTCCTCGGTGGAAGCGCCCAGATGCGGGATCGCGATCACATTTTTCATATGAACGGACCTGGGATTCGGGAAATCGGTCACATACCGGTGCACCTTCCCACTCTCCAGGGCCGCCGCCATGGCCTCGTCGTCCACCAGCAGATCCCTGGCGAAATTCAGCACCACGACGCCGTCCTTCATCTTATCGATGGCGTCCGCATTGATCATCTTCTTCGTGTCGTCCAGAAGCGGCACATGCACGGTAATGTAATCGCACTCCGCGTAGATCGTGTCCACGGAAGTGATGTGCTTTACCGCACGGGACAGGCCCCAGGCCGCGTTGACGGAGATAAACGGATCGTAGCCGTAGACGTCCATCCCCAGGGCGACCGCCGAATTGGCCACCTGCGCGCCGATGGCGCCCAGGCCGATGACGCCCAGCTTCTTGCCCATGATCTCGGTGCCGGCAAACGCCTTCTTGCTCTTCTCCACCGACTTGGCAATGTTCTCGTCCCCGCTGTTGGCTTTGCACCACTCGATGCCGCCAACCACGTCGCGGGCCGCCAGCAGGAGCCCGGCGATCACCAGCTCCTTCACGCCGTTGGCGTTGGCGCCGGGGGTATTGAATACCACGATGCCGTTTTCCGCGCAGCGATCCAGCGGAATGTTGTTGACGCCGGCGCCGGCGCGGGCAATGGCCAGCAGGTCATTTCCGAATTCCATATCGTGCATGGCGGCGCTGCGGACCAGAACGCCCTCGGCCTCCGCCATATTGTCAGTCAGTTCATAGTCCGCCGTCAGCAGACCGGTGCCGTATTTTGAAATCGCGTTTAAGCAATGGATCTTTCTCATGCCAGATGCGCCTCCTCAAACTTCTTCATGAATTCCACCAGCTTCTCCACTCCTTCGATGGGCATCGCGTTGTAAATGCTGGCGCGCATGCCGCCTACGGTGCGGTGGCCCTTCAGGTTCACGAAGCCGGCCGCCGTCGCCTCCTTCACGAACAGCGCGTCCAGATCCGCGTCGCCGGTGACGAAGGGCACGTTCATCAGGGACCGGTCTTCCTTCACGACGGTTCCCTTAAATAATTTGCTCTGATCCAGATAGTCGTAAAGGATCTTCGCCTTCTTCTCGTTGATCTCCTTCATGGCAGCCAGACCGCCTTTGGCCTTCAGCCACTTGAACACCTTGCCGCAGATATAGATGCCGTAGCAGGGCGGCGTGTTGTAAAGGGACTTGGCGTCCGCGTGGGTCTTGTACTGGCACATGGTGGGAGTGCCCGGAAGCACATCCTCAGTAATCAGGTCCTCACGGATGATCACGATGACCACGCCGGCCGGGCCGATATTCTTCTGGACGCCGCCGTAGATGACGCCGTATTTGGTCACATCCACCGGCTCGGACAGGAAACAGGAGGACACATCCGCCACCAGGGTCTTGCCCTTGGTGTTGGGAAGGGTCTTAAATTTGGTTCCGTAGATCGTGTTGTTCTCACAGATATAGACATAGTCCGCGTCGTCGTCGATGGGCAGGTCGGAGCAGTCCGGAATGTAGCTGAAGGTCTTGTCTTCGCTGGACGCGACCGCGTTGGCCTTGCCGTATTTCTGTGCTTCCTTCCACGCCTTCTTGGCCCACTGGCCGGTGATGATGTAGTCGGCTACGCCGTTTTTCATCAGGTTCATCGGCACCATCGAAAACTGCAGATGGGCGCCGCCCTGCAGGAACAGAACCTTATAGTTATCGGGGATGTTCATGAGTTCCCGAAGGTCCGCCTCCGCCTCGTTAATAATGGTCTCGAATGCCTTGGACCGATGGGACATTTCCATCACGGACATGCCTGTGCCCTTGTAGTCCAGCATTTCCTCTGCTGCTTCTTTCAATACTTCTTCCGGCAGAACTGCCGGACCCGCTGAGAAATTGTAAACTCTGCTCATAGTCTTTTCCCCGCTCTCCTCTGATTTTGCGCTACCGTTTTGCCGTGCAGAATATTCTGACTGCGCGGCGCGTGTGAGCTCGCTCCCAAAGCGGTGCACAGACGGAATATTCTATAGGGCGGAACGCCCGACATGAGTAATTTGGCGAAGCCAAATTGCGAATGCCGCGGCAAAACAATAACAAGTTTATAGTTTTAGATCTGAATCATCAAATGCGTCCGAAATCGGCGCACCTGGCGATACCATAGGAAATACCTTGTCGTCGCAGTGGATCTGGCAGTCGATGAGGACCGGGATGTTAAGGGCGATGGCCTCCTTCAGCACGTCCTTAAACTCCTCCTTCTTCGTGACCCGGTAGCCCTTCGCTCCCATGGCCTCCGCCACCTTCACAAAGTCCACCCGGTCATTTAACACTGTATGCGAATAGCGCTTGCCGTAGTACAGCGTCTGCCACTGGCGGACCATGCCCAGCACATGGTTGTTGACGACAACTTCGATAACCGGAATATTATAGCGTGTGGCCGTGGCGATCTCGTTCATGTTCATGCGGAAACAGCCGTCGCCGGCCACGTTGATGACGATCTTGTCCTTCCGCCCCATCTTGGCGCCGATGGCCGCGCCAAGGCCGTAGCCCATGGTGCCGAGGCCGCCGGAGGTCAGAAGCGTGTGGGGGTTTTTGTATTTGTAATACTGGGCCGCCCACATCTGATGCTGGCCCACCTCGGTGACGATGATGGCGTCGCCGTCCGTCACGTCATAAATGTCCTCGATGACGCCGGGGCCTGTCAGAAGCTCCTTGTTATACCGCAGCGGATACATATACTTCATGCGGTCGATATGCGCCAGCCACTCGTCGTGGTTCTGGGGATCCAGGCGCGCGTTGAGCCTGCGCAGGATGACCTTCACATCGCCGATGATGCTGGCGTCCACGCGGATATTCTTATTGATCTCCGCCGGATCGATGTCCAGCTGGAGGATCTTCGCGTTCTGGGCGAACTTGGAAGCGTTGCCGATAACGCGGTCGCTGAAACGGGCGCCCACGACGATCAGCAGATCACACTCTGTAATGCCGAAATTGGACGTCTTGGTGCCGTGCATGCCGGCCATTCCGGTGTACAGTTCGTCGGTTCCGTCAAACGCGCCCTTGCCCATCAGGCTGTCGGCCACCGGGGCCTGGATCTTGTGCGCAAACGCCCGAACTTCCTCTGCGGCGTCGGACAGATTGGCTCCGCCGCCCACGAAGATAAAGGGCTTTACAGAATCCTTGATCATCAGGATGGCCCGCTCCATGTCCTCCTCGGTGATCGTGTCCGTCTGGCGCCCAACCTCCTCGGGGGCCTGATACTCATAATCGCACATGGCGGAGGTCACATCCTTGGTGATATCCACCAGCACCGGACCCGGACGGCCGGATTTGGCGATTTTAAAGGCGCGCCGCATGACGGACGCCAGCTTCGTCACATCCTTGACAATAAAATTGTATTTGGTAATGGGCATGGTCACGCCGGCAATATCGATCTCCTGAAAGCTGTCCTTGCCCAGAAGGCTGACGCCAACGTTGCAGGTGATGGCGACTACCGGGATGGAATCCATGTACGCCGTGGCAATGCCGGTAACCAGGTTGGTCGCGCCGGGGCCGGATGTGGCCAGGCAGACGCCCACCTTGCCGGTCGCCCTGGCGTAGCCGTCAGCCGCGTGGGCCGCGCCCTGCTCGTGGGATGTCAGGATGTGGGTGATCTCATCCTGATGCTTATAGAGGGCGTCGTAAATATTTAAGATCGCCCCGCCGGGATAACCGAAGACGGTATCCACGCCCTGTTCCTTCAAACACTCGATTACGATTTCTGATCCGTTTAATTTCTGCATA
>CANQGA010000183.1 GCA_947600145.1 uncultured Lachnospiraceae bacterium
CGGAGGGGATCAGCTTCTGCGCCGACGGGGGAGTGGTGATGGATGTGGAGTGTTATGAGCTGGAGGCGTGAGACGGATAAGAATTAGAGGTATAATATAAAATGGGCTATGATTGCCTGACGGTGATCATAGCCCTGTCTTTATGTTTGCTATTGTGATTCTTTCTGCGTGCAATTGCGGTCGTCTATAAATTCTATGATATCTGAAACCTGGCAGTTTAACAGCTGACAAAGCTGGTTTATCGTGTTGGTCGATACGCTGTTTCCCTGCTTGATACTATAATAAGTAGCGCGGCTGAAACCTTCTTTCTGCAATCGGTATGAGGAGACTTTCTTCTCTTTCATCGTTCGGAAAAGCGGCTGATAACTGATCATAAACAGGCCTCCTTCTATACATATTATTAGTATATCCAAGGAAAAAGCGACTGAATATGTATGAATATTCGAGTATATCAGCGGTGAGAAATGTAAAAGAAATAAGCAAAAAAACGCTTGACTATGTACGAATATCCGAGTATATTAAAATTGAATTTACAGAACACTTAATAGGAGAAACTGGCGAATGAGCGAAATGCGGTTGTTTGATGAACAGGATAGGGCCTGTCTGACTGACAAAATTTATGAGATTCTGCTTAATATCTAAGAACAATGTCAGATGATGATAATTTGAATAGCAGAAAATCAATGCGTATGTTATGAAGCCATAGTAATCATTCGATATTGTAGTCCATTAGGCAAAGGTGGTGACAATAGGCAATTTGTCTCTGGATAAGACGGTCAGAGCAACCTCGGCGAAGGTTATCGGAGAGGTAACAAGATTCTGATCCCAAAGCGGATCGTCGTCTGCTATAACTCAGACTGATGTGATTGCTGGTATGAAAAGGAAAGGCTAGTACAAAATCAATACGAGGAGGAGAAAAGTATGAAAAGACGTATACTAATAGCAATGCTTACGGTTTGTGCAATAGGATTGACGGCTTGCGGAAGTATAAGTGATAAAGTCACGCAAAAGTCTGATACTATTGAAGTAGGAGAAACTTTTGCCTTGAATTCCTATTTTGAAGTTGATGAAGGGGTTACTGTATCGCTTAAAAACACGAGCATAGATACGTCTGTAATAGGTTCTCAGTCTCTTGACGTAATCATTTCTAATGGGAAGAAAGAAGAAGAAAAAACATTCACGATGAATGTTGTTGATACGCAGGCACCTGTCATTGATGTGCGTGATACAGCAATATATGTTGGGGAAGAATTAAATGTGGAAGGACTTGCTACCGTTTCTGATAATTCTGGTGAAGACATTTCGATTATAGTGAAAGACAGCAATGTTGATACATCAACGGCTGGTAGTTATTCTATTACATATACAGCAACAGATAGCAGCGGAAATTTCTCAGAAAAAAGTGCTATTATTGAAGTCATGTCCCTTGACTCACCAGAAGATGTGATGGATATAGTGGATCGGTTTTTAACGGCAGAAGGCTTGAGCGATTTCAAATATAATAAGAATCGATATGATGCTGTCTATGTTACAAGTCCAAAATTGTCAAAAGTAGTAATTGATGAAAGTAGAAATGTGACGATGTATACAGAAATATTCGTATATAATAATCCTTTATCTATATCTTCCGATTTTCCAAAGGGCAGATTTGGTATTGCAGGGTTTTGTCTTAGATTTGAATTTTCAGACAAGACCGATCCACAGTCTGAACGTTGTAATTTATATTCAAACAAAATAACCATCAGCTCTGGTAGCAATTCTTTTACTAATTTTTTTTCAGGAGTGCCAGATTCGAGCGAATTTGATAAGAATAGATATCTTTCAAGATTTACTTATGATCTAGATTTTGATGAATTAAAACAACTGGAGGCAATGCTTGATGAAGGTTCTGTTGTGCTTACAATTGACGCAACTAACAGTAGATATGATTTACAAGCATTTAAAACAGTTGAAACCCCATATTCTTTTGTATATGAACTTAATGAAAGCGATATAGAGCTGTTTAAGAAAATAATGGCTATATATAATTATTTGGCTGATTTTCTGGGATGATATAACAGGAGGGGAATAGACATGAAGAAAAGAATGATTGGCATTGCTTTGATATTATGTGTTGTATTGTCTGCGTGTGGAAAAAGTGAACTGGTCAACTCAGATACAGGTGAAGAACAATATGAATTGACAGAGCCAAGGGCGTATAATCAAAATATGACATGGGACGAATATGAACAGATAACAAATGATTTGATTGGTTATTCCACTGATATAGGGGATACATTTACTCAGATGATGTCTTTATGCAATAAGTATTCTAATGAAATAAATTCAGCGGAAACTTTTGACTGGTCACAATATTGGGATTTTAGGGAGTTAGAATCTAGTATTACATCGAAATTAGAAGAAATATTACAGTACGATGATTCTAAATGCTCAGCAGAATATCAATTATGTGTAGATGAATTCAAAAATATGGCATATGAGATGCTGTACTATTTCACTATGATATCGGAAGAACGAGATATAGATGAATTAGATACTTTAACTAACAATATAAACAATATCGTGACTCAAGGAATGAAACAAGCCTTAATATATCAGACAGAAGCAACGATTGCTTATATGGAAGCAAATGACGGTGATCCAGATACTATTCAAAATCTAAAGGCAAGTATTGCGGAAAATAATTCTACTAATAATATCGCGCATTCATCGAATTCTGGAATATTTACAAATTCGTATGGCAGCGCTACAACTAAATGTGCGCATAATGGTTGCTACAATACCATAGCATCATCTGGAGACACTAATTGCTGTATAGTACATTCTAACAAATGCCTGAACTGTGGAAAGTATATAGACGAAGACGCACTCTTTTGTATGGACTGTCTTAGCGGTAATAATTCAACGAATAAGTCTGGACAATATTCAAGTGACAATGCCCCCTCGGGCGGATGTCAATATACATATCTTGATGGAACCATCTGTGGAAATAAAACAAATAATTGGTCCACTTTATGTGATAAACATTTCAAAGAATTGAATGATACATATAACAGCCTTGTAGGAAAATAAATTACCCAACTCAAATATTCGAGTATCAGGATTAGGGAAAGCTGAACAAAAGACAGACGACTTATGATACGTTGGAGCAATAGCTATAGCGCATTTCGTGGAGGCAACATGAGTGCAGAAATCACACAACAGCTTTTTATCCGCAGCTATTGGAATTACTATATTGAGTTAGAAGAACAGCTTATTTCTACAAAACGATTTGTCGATTTTGATAAGTCGAATAACAAGACATTTTCTGTTGAATACTTAAAACTTTTACAGGCAACTTGTAGCGAGATTGATGTTGTTGCAAAAATTATGGCGGAACATTTTGATCCTGCATTTAAATCACTCGATAATAAAAACATACAAAAATGGGGCCTTGTAATCCAAACAACTTTCTCGAACATTGAAAACATAACTGTTCGTTTTAACAATGATTACAGTATAGTTCCGTGGTGTGATTGGGCATATGAAAAGTATATAAATAAAAAAGGAAATATAGGTTACCGCTTGATTAGAGGGAAACAGACACCTGCATGGTGGACAGCATATAACAAAGTGAAGCATGAGAGGACGTCCGCTTATGGGAATAGCCAAACGAATTATGCGCGTGCAAATTTAGGAAATTTGATTTCTGCTATGGCTGCACTCTACATTTTAGAAACACTCTATTTGTCCAGATTAGGTAGAAATGGTGATCCAGTCATATGCGCAAAAAGCAAGTTGTTCAATTTGCCATCAGACGAGAGCAAATAGTCCTTTTGGAACAATGGGTACACATCTATACGGGGCAAGTCCCGTACTGTGTGTTCTGCGAGGCTGAACCGCCCTGACACATGAATGTCCGGGCGGTTTTCTGTCGCTACGCTCCGACAAGGGGCAGTTCCCCTTGCGCCGTTTCACGACTATTCCTGCAGACCTGCCGGGACGGTACATCCGCTTTCGTGTCCGTACCACCCAGACGGGTTTGGAAAAATCAATTCCATCAGTCAGAACGCTTACCGAAAAGGTCAGGCGTTCCTCTTGAAAGCACAAGGTTTTTAGATTTTGTAATTTTATTATTTTGCGACCACTCGCCAAATCCGGACAGTCTCTTTTTCTTGGCTGCACTATGAACAGGAAGTTGCAGTTTTATTTATGTTCTGCAAATTCATATGCCTGCTTTATCCGATCCAATAATTCCTGATCAAGATCGGATATGTCAGAAATAACGATATGTCATAATAAAATATATCTATTGCTGTGAGAGTAATTCCAGTAATGCAGGAATATCATTTTTCAGGGTATCATATATAATATTCAGGTCTACATTGCCATAGTCGTGGACAATGCGATTTCGAAGGCCATATAATGCGCTCCAAGGAATATTACTTTGTTGTTGTTTGTACTTATCGGTTAGTTTTCTGGCACTTTCTGAAAGTTGGATCATACGGAAAAGCATAGAATCCAGCAGGATCTCATTAACGCTTAGTTCTTCTTTATCGATATCTTTCATGTGCGTTACGATAAATTCCAGATCTATCAGAATCTTTTGAATGTAGTAATTGTCATTTTTGACGTTATCCATATATTTTTATCCCATCCTTAAGAATTTCCTGGGTTAGTTCCAGATTATTCTTTAGTTGGTTAATGTCAAGGACATCTACTCTTTTGTGGAGTGTACGTCGGAGTTTTTCGACTAGCTCGAAAAACTTTAATCCTTTTATATTCGCTGAAATAAGGAGATCTACGTCGCTTACTGGCGTTGCCTTCTCTTTCGCATAGGAACCAAAGAGATAGCAAAAATGAACTTCCTGATCTTCAAATATCACAGCACACTTCTTTTTTATTTCCTCTATGCTGAGTATGCCGTGGTCTTCATCGATTGGATTGAAGGCAGTTAGTTTTTCGACGATATAATTATATTTTAATGTTCCTGCTTTTGAGATATCGTTCTCGTATGACTTATAGGAGCGTATGGAAATACTGGCAAGATCGGCGGCTTGCTGCTGCGTTAATCCTTTTTCATTTCTGAGATTCTTCAAAGTCCCCATATTTGCACCTCCGCATTCAGTATAGTGCAAATTTTGCACTTTGTCAATTTTAAAAAGTGCAAAATTTGCACTATACGATATATGTAAGATGCAAATCACAGTATTGTTTTCCCGTTTACTCCGTAATGGCAGTTCCGGCCTTCCCCGCAAGCCCCAGAACCGCCTTCTCCGGCGATGTGATGACGGCGCGGCGGCCTTTGCCGCTTTGGATGAAATCGACGCTGGCGACCACCTTCGGCAGCATGGAGGCGAACTCGAACTGGCCCTGGGCGATATAGTCCCGGGCTTCGTCCAGGTTCATCGCGTGGATGGGGTGTTCGTCGGGCTGGCCGTAGTTAAGCGTCACATTGTCCACGGCGGTCAGGATCATCAGCACGTCGGCGTCGACTTCACGGGCCAGAAGGCCGGCGGCCAGATCCTTCTCGATGACGGCGCTGGCGCCTTTTAAGGAGTGGCCCTGGACCATGACCGGGATACCGCCGCCGCCGCAGGCGATGACGATCTGTCCGGCGTCGAGAAGGGCGCGGATGGCGTCGATCTCCACGATGGCCACCGGATTCGGGGCGGCCACCATGCGCTGAAAGCCTTTGCCGGGGATCTCGCGGACGAAGTTCCCTTTGGCTTCTTCCGCCGCTGCTTCCTCCGCCGTCAGGATGCGGCCGATGGACTTGACCGG